>DATFLA010000466.1:0-5058 GCA_035268305.1 Bacteroidales bacterium
TATTATTCCTGGCTGATATCTTTTTTGGCTCGGTAAGCATCAGATTTTCGGATGTTTTAAAGGCCTTTTTTTCCTCATCTGCAGGTAAGCCTGAAACAATAATAATTAAATTCCGTATTCCCAAGGCACTGACTGCATTACTGGTTGGTATTGCTTTGTCCGTAAGTGGATTACAGATGCAGACCGTTTTCCGGAACCCTATGGCCGGACCTTATGTTCTTGGAATAAGCTCAGGGGCAAGCCTGGGAGTCGCTTTTGTTATACTTGGTTTTGCTTCCGGAATATCACTTCAGACAATAAGTTCTCTTGGCAATTGGATACTGGCTGTCGCTGCCTGGCTGGGAGCGGGCTTTGTTATCCTTGTAGTTATGTTTCTTTCAGCCCGGCTGAGAGATGTTATGACAATATTGATTATTGGAATAATGCTTTCGAGTGGAATATCTGCAGTTGTCACTATTATGCAGTATTTCAGTAATGAGTCACTGCTAAAAGCTTATGTGATCTGGACCATGGGCAGTCTTGGCAACCTTACATCAGGACAACTTAATGTGCTGTTCATATCGGTGTTTACCGGGCTGGTTGTAAGTGTTTTATCAACTAAAATACTGAATGCCCTGTTGATAGGAGAGAGTTATGCTGGGAGCCTTGGCCTTAATGTCAGGCTAGCCAGGATTATAATATTTGCGAGTACAAGTATCCTTGCAGGTAGTGTAACTGCTTTTTGCGGACCTGTAGGCTTTGTGGGAATTGCTGTACCACATATAGCACGAATGTTATTCCGGAGATCAGATCATCGTATCCTTATCCCGGGAACTGTTCTTACAGGAGGGGCAGTCTTGCTTTTAAGCGATCTTATTTCACAATTGCCGGGTTCTGAAAGTACATTGCCAGTTAATGCAGTTACCTCGCTTATTGGTATACCTGTAGTTATCTGGGTAATATTGAGAAAACGTAATTATTCAGAGTTGTTTTGATGGACACTTATAAGGATATCATATTGAATATAAGCGGTCTGGAAATAGGTTATATCACAGGAAGAAAGAAACAATCACTTTTGTATCCTGTTAGTGCCAGGGCCGGAAGGGGTGAAATAATTGCCGTTATAGGACGTAATGGTGCAGGCAAGAGTACATTGCTCAGGACACTTGCAGGGCTGCAGCCTGGGTTGGGTGGCCATATTGATTTCAGGCAACGTCCTCTTTCCGGTTATACACGTAAAGAACTGGCACGAAATGTAGGATATGTATCAACAGAGCCTGTTAGAGTTGCAAACATGACTGCATGGGATCTTGTTGCCCTTGGCAGGTTTCCATATACCAACTGGATTGGCAGGATAGGAGGGGAAGACAGCAGGATGATTGAGGAATCGCTTGAACAGACCTCAATGATAAATGAAAAAGATAAATATTTATCCGAGATGTCAGATGGTGAAAGACAGAAGGTGATGATTGCAAGGATGTTGGCTCAGGATGCCGATCTGATGATACTTGATGAGCCTTCGGCCTTCCTGGACGCCGGAAGCCGTTATGAAATACTTAATATTCTTCACAGGTTATCTTCTGCAAGAGGAAAGACTGTGATATATTCAACTCATGATCTTCAAATGGCTCTCTCACAATCTGATAAAATATGGCTGATAGCCGGTGGAAAATTAAAGGAGGGTTCTCCCGAGGACCTGATGATAGACGGGTCGCTTAGTGAGTTATTTGAGTCACCCGAAGTGCATTTTAATCCCGCAGACGGTACCTTTTCCATACGAGAAAAAATAAAAGGACATATTTGCATAGAAGGTGAAGGCATTGTAAAATACTGGACTGCAAAAGCAATAAAGCGTGCAGGATTTTCAGTCACGGGTAAAAAAGGGTTTCCAACTGTTCGTGTTCCCAACGACGATCAATGTATATGGTACTATGATAAAGGCGATAAAATCCTTTCTTTCAGTAATCTTTATGAATTTGTTTACTACCTGAGAAATTCGGCCGATTGATTTACCTGGCGTATTTTCTGTAATTATCAATAAAATTTCCAATTTCTTCAACAGGAAGCTTCTTGGCTATGATCTTTTTATTCTTGTCGAGAATATATACCGTAGGTGTCGACTGCACATTATAGTAGTAATCGAAATGCGAGTTGCGGTGAGGATCCCAGCCATTAATCCAGGTGAGCTTGTTGTCCTCGATATATTTTTCCCATTTAGTCTTGTCATCTGTAGTGCAAACTGCAAATACTTCCACAGAATAATCTTTTGGCTGATCGTAATATGCCTTTAATTTAGGTGTTTCTACCTGGCAATGACCACAGTCAGGTTCCCAGAAATACAAAATTGTGAAATCTTTGTCAATATCATAAAGTGATACAAAAATGCCACGATATGAGTCCATTACAATGTTAGTCGCTTTTTTCCCAATAAGATTAGGCCGTATGAGGTCTATCTGTCTTTTCAGATCTCTCTTAAATTCATCAGATACCCAGTCAGCCTTACCTGAAAGGTAAATGTCATCAGCAATTTTAACCATCACGGCATCCTGACCCATTATCTGGCTTTCCCTGAAATGGTTAAACAGGTATACGGATACAAATTGGAAAATTTTGTAATCACCTTCTACCTCCTTTATGAGCTTATCAACCTCTTTGTTTATAGTATCCGGTGATTGTATAAGTACATTTGTAAAGAAAGAGTTAAGCCTTGAATACAACAGAGGTGTCCTTAGGAGCCTTTCATCAGTGAGATCTATATTGTCAAAATAATGGTTCTTTGTATAATTATATGTCCATACCCATTTGGCTGAATCGGGATTAGCGGTACCCCGGGGCGGAGTATAGTCGGGAACATCAACAGGAAGTAATGCTTTTACCAGTTCTGCAAGCAAGGTTTTTGGATTGGCGGCTATTACGCTCTTCAGGTAATCCTTCATTTTATCTTCCTGTTTTTTTTGCAGTGGTCTTAGTACCATAATCGAATCAGCATTCTTCAGGTTGTTACGCATCCTTGTGGTTATGGAGGAAGCTTCTTTCTGGAGATCTCCCCATTTTCTCTGGTAATCAAGGAAGGCAGAGTTTTCATCTGACCCGATATATTTAAGAGTACCGATAAAATCTTTGTAATTGCATTCAAGACCAAAATCCTGATCATCGGGCATGATCATCTCAAAATACTTCTTTCCGGGGAGCACCAACATATATATCCCTTCAGGGTTGGCTTCACTGCCTTCTAGGACGCCATGACCATTGTTGTCAAGTTTCAGTGTGTCTTTAATATATTGCTTGTCACCGAAATGATATGCAAGGTAAACTGTAGAATCAGCAATGCCGTGAACTGTGATGTCTATCCTGTAACCGTCAGTTGACTGGCCTGATATCCAGCCCGGCAGGAAGAGTAAAAACAGGAATATATATTTTCTCATTTATTAGTCAGAATAATGTGACGTTTACAAAATTAACTAATGCTTTATCTTTGTCAAACTATGTTAACTTAATATTAAGAAAATATATTGTACATTTGATTTACTAACCCTGTCAAAATATGGAGATATCTTTACTCATTCCTGTATATAACTATGATATTGTCGCACTGGTGCATAGCATGAAAAGTGCTATGGACAAGGTTGAGGAATTCAAGGAGATTGTTATCGGAGACGATGGTTCATCACATGAATACAAAGAAAAATATCATTCCCTGGAAGGAGATGGTGTAAGGATTGTCTCTTATGAAAAGAACATAGGCAGAGCTGCAATTCGTAACAGGCTGGCTCTTGAGGCTGGTGGTGATTTACTGCTTTTTATAGATGCAGACACAATGATGACAGGAACAGCTGAAGCCTATTTCCGCAACTGGCTTCCCTACCTGAAAAAAGCAAAGGTTATTTGTGGCGGATCATTGTATCATGAAAGTGCTCCCGGCGACCCCGATAAATTACTCAGGTGGAAGTATGGCAGACACAGGGAACAGAGAAGTGCCGCGGAAAGAAATAAAAATCCCCATTCCGGATTTTCTACTTTTAATGTGATGATAGCGAAGTCAGTATTTTCGAAGATTCGTTTTGATGAAGAACTGAAGCAGTACGGACATGAAGATACACTTATGGGCTACCAGCTGAAAAAGGCAGGTATTGACGTTCTGCATATCGACAATGGACTTTTGCATGAAGGACTGGAGTCGAACAGGGATTTTCTTAACAAAACAAAAATGGGAATTGAAAACCTGAGCATGCTTTATGATAAAGTGACTGATAAGAGAACTTTTGCGGGTACTGTAAAGATTATCCGGACCTATAATACTCTTCATTTCTTCAAGCTTGCATTTGTGCTTGCCGGTATATTCATAAAATACAGGGACAGGATGGAGATCCGACTAGATTCAAAAAAGATATCACTCAGACTTTTCGATCTTTACAAGATATCCATGTTCTGTACCTACCGTGCAATACACCGCAAAAAGAATATCCTTCCAGTCTTCTGAGTTGTAGTGAGTCAGGTATTGCGAAGCCGTTTAAGAATGGTAATCAGAAGCCTTATTCGTATAGAATAGCATAAAGGAATCGTTGGTTTATATATCTATTCTGAATAGTTCAATATTACCATCATGTCTTCTTTCTGCCCTGAGAATAAAGTTGAACCTGTCTGTCATCGTACACAGGAAAAAATCGCTTGGCGGCGAGAAATCAATATTCTCCGGCCTGAAGAAACGCCTCCCGTCATTTTCCCTCAGGCTCTCTATTTTCTTTGAGATATCAGGCTTCTCATTCTTAATATAGGAAGAAATAAGTTCAGCACACAGCAGGTCCTCCCCGGCTGATTGTTCTGCCCTGTATCCCATTGCCACAAGCGAAACCGTCTCAGGATTTATATGGTTGATATATCTTGCGATTGCAGCACTGTTAACAAGACTTCCTGTGATAACAAGGTCGGCACGGGTTGCATTAACAAGCCCCTGAGTGCCGGCAGTGGTTGTGTGGATAAAGGTTTTTCCGTTCAGGTCTGCTTTTAATATTTCCGTCGGACTGTTCCCAATATCAAAACCTTCAATCTTTTTTTCATTTCTTTCTCCAGCCAGCACAG
>DATFLA010000467.1:0-2668 GCA_035268305.1 Bacteroidales bacterium
CCCTCAAAGGCACCTTTTTATTTTTATTACCGGAATGGTTACAGTTATCTTAGTCAGATGACAAATAATGTCTGATGCAGCATGACTTCCTTCAGTCTGTACAGATGCATATCCCGATCCTGTGGGCGACGTACATCGCTAGATATAATAAAAGACAAGGGGCGACGTTAAATAATATTACCAGTAATCTTTAAATTGATTACATTTATGGTCAAATAGAAGGTGGAATTATGAAACGTTATTTATCATTAATCATATTACTGATTTTTATAGTCATTCCTGAGTTAAAAGCGCAGAAACGTAAGGCAGAAAAGGCTTTTTCGGCTTTTAATGCCGGTGAGTATTACGATGCTATTGATCAGTTTAAAAGTGCTTATTCCAAAACAAAGAGATCTGACAGAAATACCCGGGCTGAAATGGTTTATATGATTGCAGAATGTTACCGACTGACTAATGATCCGAAGCACGCGGAAACATGGTATAAGCTGGCAGTCCGTACTCCCAATACCAAGCCCGATGCTGCCTTCTGGCTTGCTGAATCGATGAAAAAGAATGGTGAATATTCAGAAGCCATTGATGAGCTAAGGAAATATAAACAGGCTGCTCCTGCCGATGCGAGGGCTGACCAGGAGATAAGAGCATGTGAACTGGCACTTGAGTGGATGAGAAACCCTGATGGGTATAAGGTTGAGGATATGAAAGATCTGAATTCCAGGTCATCTGATTTTAGTCCGGCTTACGGACGTGATGATTTTGGTGAGGTATTCTTTACATCATCACGTGATGGTGCTTCCGGCAAGAAGACTCATGGAGCCACCGGCCAGAATTTTGCTGATATTTTTGAAAGCAAGGTCGACAAAAAATCCAAGTGGAGTACACCTGTACCGGTAGTTGGTATCAACACCGATTATGAAGAAGGAACCCCTTCTTTTTCATCCGATTATCGTGAAATGTATTTTACAAGGTGTGAAGTCGGGAAAAGAGAAAAGAAAGGCTGTAAAATAATGTTTTCCAAAAGAACAGGGGACAGGTGGAGTACACCGGTTGATCTTAAAATCCTGCCCGATTCGCTTGTTGCGGCACACCCCGCCATATCGCCCGACGGAACTACATTATATTTTGTATCGGATATGGAAGGTGGCTACGGAGGCAAGGATATATGGAAAGTAACAAGATCAGCTTCAAACGGTTCATGGTCAAAACCTGTTAATCTGGGTCCGGATATCAATACTTCCGGTGATGAAGAATTTCCATACGTAAGAGAAGACGGGAGTCTTTATTTTTCATCCGATGGTCTGATAGGTATGGGAGGCCTCGATATATTTAAAGCTACCCAGCAGCCTGACGGTAGCTGGATAGTTCAGAATATGAAACCCCCTGTTAACAGCTTTGCAGATGATTTCGGTATTGTGTTTGAAGGAAACAGCGAAACTGGGATTTTCAGTTCAACCCGCAAGGGACGTGGTAATGACGATCTGTATTCATTTGAACTGCCGCCTCTCGAGTTTAGTGTTACCGGACTTGTTAAGGATGAGAAGACAGGCTCAGCCATTCCGGGTTCGGTTGTCAAACTGATAGCAAGCGATGGTAACAGCCTGCAGGCTGAGACAGGAACAGGCGGGGATTTCAAATTTACTCTTAAGCCGGATGTTGACTATATCTTCCTTGCGTCAAAGAAAGGATACCTTAACGGTAAGGAAAAAGAAACAACAAAAGGACAGGATAAGAGCCGAGAATTTATGGTCACTATCAACCTGACACCTATAGACCGACCTATCGAATTACCTAATATATTATACGACTTCGGTAAATGGGACCTAAGACCTGAATCCATGGTGTCGCTTGATAAACTTGTTGAGACCCTTAATGATAATCCAAACATCACTATTGAGCTTATGTCGCATACCGACTCCCGTGATACGGAAGAATATAACATGGAATTGTCGCAGAAAAGAGCCCAGGTTGTTGTACAGTACCTGATAAGTAAGGGTATTTCACCTGACAGGCTCACTGCAAAAGGTTATGGGGAATCACAGCCTAAAGTTGTCGATGCTGCAATTGCTGCTCAGAACTCATTCCTTAAAGCAGGCGCCACACTGACAGACCAGTATATAAACAGCCTGGCTAATGATGAACAGAAAGAAATTGCACACCAGATAAACAGAAGAACAGAATTCAAAGTACTCAGGACTGATTATGAGGCACCGGAGAACTAGAAAAAGACCATCCTTTTTCATATCTTCGTGGCTTTAGAAAATAATTATGGCCACGGAATCGAAATATACCAAGAGAGGAGTATCTTCTTCCAAGGAGGATGTGCATGCTGCAATTAAGAATATTGACAAGGGTTTATTTCCCAGGGCATTCTGTAAGATAGTTCCGGATGTCCTTGGTGGCGATGATAACTACTGCAATGTTATGCATTCAGACGGCGCAGGAACGAAATCCTCTCTTGCCTATATTTACTGGAAAGAGACGGGTGATATGTCTGTATGGAAAGGTATCGCACAGGATGCTATTGTGATGAATGTGGACGATCTTCTGTGTGTGGGAGCATATGACAATATACTTTTGTCTTCCACAATTGGCAGAAATAAAAATCATATCCCCGGCGAGGTCATATCTGCATTGATTAATGGTACAGAGGAAGTTCTCAATGAACTTCGCG
>DATFLA010000468.1:0-2580 GCA_035268305.1 Bacteroidales bacterium
TTGCCTGATCCGGGCACCCACCTGTGTATATAATCACCGCGGGGATCAAACCTGTCCTGTTGTGTTAACGGATTGAATACCCTGAAGTAAGGTGCTGCATCACAGCCAGTCCCTGCCGACCATTGCCAGTTGCCGTTATTTGACGATAACTCGTAATCGAGGAGCCTCTGTGCAAACAGGGCTTCGCCCCATCTCCAGTCTATCAGCAGGTGTTTGCATAGAAATCCGGCAGTTATCATACGAATCCGGTTATGCATATAGCCTGTCTCTGCAAGTTGTCTCATACCGGCATCCACTAGCGGATAACCCGTTTCACCGTTACACCATCTCTGAAATTCCTTTTCATTGTTCCTCCACCTGATGCCATTATATTTCCTCCTGAAATTTTCAGCTTCAACCCGGGGATAGTTCGTAAGAATCTGCATGAAAAACTCTCTCCATATCAATTCCCCCAGGAAGGTGCTGTTTTCTTCGTAAGCCTGTTTGACAAGTAACCTGATGCTTACAGTGCCGAACCGGAGATGTGGTCCCAGGTAGCTTGTTGCATCAGCTGAAGGAATATCACGGAGCCTGTCGTAGGTCCTGATAACAGACAGGTCGTACGGTCTCACTTTTACAGAACTCTTAATGAATCCCAGTTCTGTAATTGAGGGGAAACGAAAAATTTCTTTGTGGAAATTGTCGAATAATATCACCCCGGTAGCAGTAACAACTTTACTTGTTTCAAAATGCTGCAGCCATCTCTTTTTGTAAGGAGTGAAAACAGTATAAGGGCTGTTGTCGGGCTTAACCACTTCCGTTTTTTCAAATATCACCTGGTCTTTAAAATCGGCAAACCTGATATTGAAGGACTGAAGTATTTTTTTTACCGATTCATCGCGTTTCACGGCATAAGGCTCATAATCGCGATTTGTAAAAACAGTTTCTGGTTTCAGCGATCCTGCAATCTCATTCCAGACATCAAGGGGATCACCTTTTTTTATTAGCAGGGATGATGAGTAATTATTAAGATCTCTGTTAAGCGAGTGTAGTGTATCGTAAATAAAGCCGATACGTGGATCACTGGCAGGCAGCTTATTTGTAATTGAAGTATCGAAGATGAAAAGAGGGAGTACAGGAAGACCGGAAGAAAGAGCCTCCATAAGGGCTGTATTATCGGTAAATCTCAGATCCCTGCGAAACCAGAAAATATTGATCTTCATCCTGTAAAGGTATAATTTAAGAGTTACTAAGTACTATTTAAAATCTATTATGGCTTTTCCTGCAGGGTTGCTGTTCCGGTCTTATCGGTTTTATGTTGACTCCCTGACTTTCTGAACATGAAAAAAATAAACAGGGAAGAAGCAAGGTATGCAATGTCAATGGAAATACAGGCACCCTTTAGTTTCAGATTTGTAATTAATACGGGTAATAGAATAATTGTAAGGATCAGGCCGATCGAATATTCTATTGTTAATATTTTGAGTTTCCCTGTCCCTGAGAAATACTGGTCGTAAATATTGGATACAGCAATGGCAATGATTCCGGGAATTAGATAAAGGATCAGTGTCCTTGTTTGTGAAAAATCATGCCCGAAAATGAATTTATATACAGGACCCGGCACCAGTATGGCAAAGACAGTTAAAAACAAACTTATCCAAAAGCTTTGTTTTACATAACTCACAGTATCTTTTCTCGTTGTCTCATGATTGTCAGCGTTAATCACATTAGAGAAGTGAATTGCTGACAGGCTTCTGCTTATGATCCAGAATGCTTCTGAAACTGCTACGGCTATTGAAAAAATACCAAGTTGCTTTATACCCAGCAGTTTTATTATAAAATAATATGATATCCTGTAGTTAAGGAATTGCAGGAGTGTATTTAATTCATTAACTGAGCCATAGCCAAGGACATCTTTTACATGGCTCAGGTTAATTACAGGTCTTGTGAATGGCTCTTTAATGAATAACAATATTGTTGCAGCTGTTAATACCAGTCCTGATGCCAGGTAAAGGGCTGTAAAATAGGTATCGACAGTTCTTTTACCCAGCAGGTAATACAACACAACAATTGTAATTGCTATTAATACCGGCCCTGCCAGGCTTAGGGTATTGTAATTATTGATTTTATTCTTGCCCAGAAGGTAAGAGATTATGGCCGCTTTGAGTGATAATATGAGTGAAATAAGCAATAATGGTACAAAATAATGAAAACCTGAAATAAAAGAGAAGACAATCGTTCCGGCTGAGGAAACAAGAATAGCACCGGGTGCTGCTATTGTAAACAGCTGGTCGCGGGTAAGCTTTGGGGAATGGAAAGCGATGGTGCTTCCACAGAATATATTGCTGAAGATTGTAATAATGGAGACATCGGCTATAACCATTGCTATTATACCCCTGCCTTCACTTCCCCAGACATGAGTGGTAAAGACAACTACTGCAAAATTTGTCAGCAGCATTAAAAATTTTGTAGCAATAGTAAAATATGTATGTTTCCGCATTTATTTATCCGTCAGTAAATTATCCGGCTGTATATGCATATCCATTTTCATGGCCGGATAAAAATCATTTCAGGCTTTTCCGGAAAGATAATATTCTTTCT
>DATFLA010000469.1:0-3059 GCA_035268305.1 Bacteroidales bacterium
ATCATGAACAAGAAAATAATTTTTGGATTTATCGCTCTTTTACTTGCAGGCTCGGCAGGAGCCCAGACGATCGGCGATATATACCAGAAAACGATGCCGGATGCAAGGAAGATCAACTATCCTTACCTGAGAGAAGCTGATGTCATATGGTCGAAAAGATACTACAGGTTGATTGACCTCAGGGAGAAAATGAACCAACCCCTGTATTATCCCACAATTCCCACACTCGACGGCAGAGAGAGCTTTATAAATGTGGTTCTTGATGAGATAAAAGCAGGTCGTGTAAAGGCTTATGACCCGAATAATATTAATGTCAGTACCACATATTCCGATATAGAGGTTAAAATGGGCGCTGTTACCAAACTCGTCCAGGTACAGATCAATGCTTCAGGAGCTACCCGTGAGGACTCTGTAAAACAGGATGCAAAACCTGAAGAGGTAAAAGAACTGCTTGTCTATGAAGAATGGTATTTCGATAAAAAACTCTCAAAACTGGATGTCAGGATAATTGCCATTCAACCTATCTATATGGGTTTTGATGAGCAGATAGGCAGAGCTAAGAAAATAGGTCTCTTCTGGGTTAAATTTGATGAACTGAGAGATGCCCTGGCAAAAAAGGAAGTATTTATGAATAATAATGATGCCCAGAGACTTTCATTTGACGATCTCTTCATGCAAAGAAGATTCCAGAGCATAATTGTCGGTGAATCCAATGTTTACAATGACAGGAAGGTCGCTGAATATGAAGTGGGTAAAGCCGCCCTGTTTGAATCCGACCGTATAAAGAACGATCTGTTCAACTTTGAACATGATCTGTGGGAATATTGATGCTGACAAACAAAATTACTTAAGCCGGTATCAACAGCTGTTTGTAATAAAGAGTCCGCAAGGGATTTGATAATTAATCTGACCTTTGCGGACTCTTTATTTTATATGAGCCTGTGCCTTAGGGCTGCTACTATCAGAGAAACTTATCTCCCGTTGACTTTCTTACATCATCGAGGTATTGCTTGATGTTCTGTTCGTCTTCTTTCTTAACAATAAGAAGAACATCGTCCGAATCGACAACTATATAATCCTTCATGCCCTGTATAACAGCAACCTTACCCGGTGATATGTTAAATATTGTGCCCTTGTTGTCGTACGAATATATATCTCCCCTCACTATTATATTATTCTTTTTATCAGATCTTGAATGTCCGTATAACGATGTCCAGGTACCCAGATCGGACCAGCCGATATCGGTACACATCACGTAAACATTATCGGCCTTTTCCATAATACCGTAATCGACAGATATGCTCTTGCATGAAGCATATGTCTTGCCGATGAAGTTCTTTTCTTCATCAGTTCCGTAAATGCCCTTCCCTTCATCAAAAGCAGAGAATACATCAGGCATATGCTTCTCAAAAGCATTAAGTATGGCGTTGATACCCCAGATGAAGATCCCTGAATTCCAGTAGAAATCACCACTCTCAATAAATACCTTTGCCAGGTCAATATCAGGCTTCTCAGTGAATGTCTTTACCTTAAGCAGGTTATCAAAACCATCTACCGGCTTTTTCTGATCGGCCTGTATATAACCGTAACCTGTCTCAGGCCTGTCGGGCTTGATCCCAAGGGTTACAAGACTATCGTTACTTCCTGCAAAATCGTAGCACTCCTCTATCACCTCACAAAACCGGTCTTCCTTAACGATAAGATGGTCGGCAGGAGTAACAGCTATAACAGCTTCAGGATCCTCTTTCAGTATCCTGAATGTACCGTATGCAAGACACGGGGCAGTATTTCTGCGGAAAGGTTCACCAAGGACATGCGAAGGATCAATACCAAGCTGTTCAATAACAATATCGGTATGATCGGCATTAGTAACAACAAATATGTTCTTCTCGGAACAAACCTTCTTAAAACGATTGTATGTCTGCTGGATTAATGTTTCTCCGGTTCCTGTAATATCAAGAAACTGCTTTGGCTTTTCACGACGGCTTAAGGGCCAGAAACGGCTTCCCACACCACCTGCCATTATTATAACATACCTGTTATTCATTGGAATGTCAATTTTTAATACAACTTTTGCAAATATAACTATTTAACTCAACTTCCTTTATGTATTTTTTTAATCATGCCTGATCTGTTTTAACACATCCGGTAAATCTGTCTTCTCCCGGCCCCATACCCCCGGTGAAATGCCCTTTTTATGGCTGGCACCCCTTTGGAGAAAGAATAAATTAATGTAAGAGTAAATATGAAGAAAAATTAAATCATCTCTAAATCAGGCAAAGTATAATTAGTTTAAAAGTCGGTTTTTCGGATATTTATTAAATATTCGTAATTTTAAAGCCCATAAATAACTGCATTATGTTCAAATTCCTTAATCAACTGGGAAAATACTTTCTGCTACTTAAGAAGGTCTTTGCAAAGCCCGAGAAGCCTTCACTGTATTACAAGCAGACAATGCGGGAATTCATTTCTCTCGGACTTAATTCTGTGGGGATAATAGCTATTATATCCTTTTTCATGGGTGCTGTAATAACCCTTCAGACGGCATATAACACCGAAAATCCTATATATCCAAAGTACCTTATCGGACTAGGATGCCGCGATTCAATAATACTGGAGTTCTCCTCAACAGTATCCGCGCTTATCCTTGCCGGCAAGGTCGGTTCCAATATAGCCTCGGAAATAGGTACAATGAGAGTTACCGAACAAATTGACGCCCTTGAGATTATGGGTGTCAACTCAGCATCCTACCTCATACTACCGAAAGTTATTGCATCAGTACTTTTTAACCCCTTCCTCACACTGATGAGTATTATCATCGGTATTCTCGGCGGATGGATAGCAGGTACAGCAGCCGGTGTGATCACCTCCCAGGACTTCATTTACGGTATCCAGTATGCCTTTATCCCCTTCTATATAACTTATTCTCTTATCAAGACAGTGGTCTTTGCTTTCATAATATCGAGTGTCTCAGCCTTCCAGGGCTATTATGTTGACGGTGGCTCGCTTGAGGTCGGCCGGGCAAGCACCAAAGCAGTGGTTTACAGCAGCGTGCTGAT
>DATFLA010000470.1:0-2024 GCA_035268305.1 Bacteroidales bacterium
CAAGTATTACAGGTGGGAGTTCACGGAAACATGGGAGTTTCATCTTCCGTATACTGTTGCGAATAACATATGCTGGATATCCGATAACTCTGATAAAATAAACATAAAGAGCACGTCGGCTTATTCCGACGATAATATTAATCGTTTTCCGCTCGACTTCATCTCAAATAATTCAGACAGGCTGGGGGTGAAATACAGTATGCTTGTCAACCAGTATTCGCTTAGTGAAGATGAATATCATTACTGGGAAAAACTTGAGAATGTTGCTGAAAATGTGGGAGGTCTGTATGATATTATTCCTGCTTCCATTCCGAGCAATGTATATTGTGCCGATGATCCTTCTCAAAAAGTTCTGGGTTATTTCAGTGTTTCAGCTAAATCATCAAAGAGACTGTTCGTGAGTGATAATTTCGCAGGGTGGCAGACTCCGTATACCGATGAAGCCTGTGTGGCGGATACTGTATTTAACGGTGCATACATTCCTAACCTTGGAATTGATAAATGGGTGATTGTGGATCATCAGTTGCCCCCGCCGGCTTATAAAGTTTATACGTATAACAGGGGATGTGCCGACTGCACTGTACGTGGTACAAAAGTTAAACCTGATTTCTGGGATAATTCCAAATAATGAACTACTGAAGAATGTGACTGAAATGATAAAGAGAATTAAACCGGCATATTTGTTATTAACCTGGCTCCTGTTTATTCAGGGCCCGCAGGTTAATGCCCAGATGACCATGGCCGATTACCTGAGGAACAAATTTACAATTTATTGCAAAGATGTTCCACGGGAAGATGTCTTTATCAATACCGACAGGGATGAGTACATCTCGGGAGAAGAAATGTGGTTCAGTACATACCTTTTCGACAGGCAGAGCCAGTCCCCTTCAGACAGAAGCAGGATTGTCTACGTAGAGTTGCTTAATCCGGAAAACAGGCCGGTTGTACAGCAAAGAGTCGGTATAATTAATGGCTTTGGACCAGGACAGGTGATAATCCCCGACACTCTGACTACAGGTACCTACACACTGAGAGCATATACCAGCTGGATGAAGAATTTTCTTCCTGTAAATTGCTTCGTGAAAAAGGTAAGGATATGGAACGCTCTTAATACAAAGAGATTCGAAGAAAAAGAAATAATTGCAGAGGCAGAGGAACCAAATTACAGGAGACTGACATCAGTATCGGCTGATAAGAGCATCTCGTTCGGAATTAAGAAAACAGGCGGGGAAATTTTGCAGGTCACTGTAAATGCTAACAATACATACCGTGCGTTGAATAATAATCTTATCTATCTCTTTATACAAACCCATGGAAAGATAAATTTCGTCAATGCTGAGTTACTCGCTGGGGATACCACAAAAATAATGGTTCCTTTATCATACATATCTCCGGGTATAAGCCAGGTTACTCTTTTTAACCTTAAAGGCTTGCCTGTTTGTGAAAGATATATGTATACGCCTGTTAGGAAATCTGAAGTACCTGTCATTCACGCTTCCGACAGCACAGGTTGCAGGAGCAGGGTTACTGTGGATATTAACCTTAAACGCATTGTTTCCGGTAATGATTATAAAGGGCTGAGTGTATCAGTTGCACCTGTTGCCGGACGTAATGACAGGGAAAATATTGATAACTACATGTTGTTTGGTTCAGAATTCGGAATAATAGATCCGGCTGTTTACACAGACAGCAACGGGGAAATTGATCCCGTGAAAGTTGACAGTCTGCTTACCAGCATACACAGTAACTGGATTGACTGGAAAAGGATAATTACATTTAAAGGCAACAGATACAGGTACCCGTTTGAAAATGAATTCCACTTTCTTTCCGGCACACTACTGGGAAGTGAGAAGGGTAACGGTACAGCGGGAAAGTTTGTGTTTCTCTCAAAGCCATCGAAAGTTGCAACATTCAGGTATGCTAAAACGGATGTAAACGGGAATTTTGTCCTGGGTCTTCATATTGATGAATTATTAAAGAAACTTGTTATACAACCTGAAATGGCGGTCCAGGGACAGACATTG
>DATFLA010000471.1:0-10079 GCA_035268305.1 Bacteroidales bacterium
CAGCTTGTTTTTTTTGATTATTTTCCATTCTAAATACATTTCAGAAAATATATACTTTTGAGCCTACGCTGAGAGTATTGAATATAACTTTAAGATCATCATCATTCAGCCGTACACATCCATGAGTTACCGGCATTCCGAGGAATCGTTTATAAATGGTACCGTGGATAAGGTACCCGTCACCTATTGATAAAGCATAATCGCCCAGTACACCATATTCATATCTCGACTGGTCGTCGGCAGGAGGAATGGGAAGACCCTCTTCAACAAATGACCAGTCTGGTCTCTTCCATACCGGGTTTGTTGTCTTGCCACGGACCCAGTACTTGCCCTTTGGTGTTTTAAAGATCCATTTCCTGTCGTTATCTGTTTTTAATAATGTATAGCTCCCTGAGCTGCAAAATCCTTCCCTGATAAGCTTTTTATTCCTGTAAAGGCAGAACCTGTTATCTGTAGTGTTGATTACTATATAGGATTGTCCGGATGTATTGACGTTGTACTTTCTTTCCAGCCTTTGAATATCCCTCGAAACAGCTGCTGTCTCATTCCTGTATTCCCGTGATTTCTTAAGATCAGGATAGGAGTTAGCCTTTATCTCTTTAACAGGCGCCATTTCGTTTAATGCCGGTACCAGGTACAAAAAGACTGCGACAACGGCAATAACTGCGATAACAATTGTAAGAATCCTGAAGGCTGGTTTAAGAATTTTTTGAAAGTCTTTATTCCGTGACTTCTTCTGCAGCCACGAAAAGAAATCCTGCAGATATGTCTTCTTGTTTTCTGAAGGTCCGCTCTTATCGGGCAGCACTTCACCTGCAGGGGTATTATCTTTGTTTTTATTAATATCTTCCATGAGAATTATTACCTGTTCATTATACTCTGGAGGTCAGTCATTGATCCCACAATAGTTACCGGAGTGCCTTTTCTGGCCAGTTTATATAAAACATCCATATGGCTGTCTTTCAGAGCTATGCATCCTTCAGTCCAGTCAACACCCTTGCCTCCTTCACCATGGATCTCAATAAGTCCACCTATGCTGGCTGTAGATGGCAGGGTACCGTTTTCGATTTCAGAGAGAAACCTTTTCCTGTCCTCGTCATTGGGGTAGTTAAGCAAAAGAGCTTTGTAGTATTTTGTTCTGCCTCTGTCGAATTTGCCTGTTATCCTGTACATACCTTCCGGTGTGGCTTTGTCACCTTTCAGCCTTTTGTTCCCTGCCCAGTTGGTTCCCAGCTCTGCATTGAACTCGTATTTCTTCTTACCAGCCAGGTAGACAAAGCATTTTCTTGAGAACTTATCAATGATGATGGAATAGTCATGTGATCTCTTCGAATCACTTAGTGTCTTATCGATCCACATTTTCCATGTTGAATATGCCTTGAAATAGTTTTTAAGGTCGGCTGATGCATGGTCGTATGAGGCAGAGAGGAGGTATTCGGAATCTGTCAGTTCCCTGTATGCCCTGTAATAATCACCACTTTCGAAAAGAACCTCCGACTCTTTCAGCATAAACTTTCCTTTTGATATCCTGTTTCTTATCTCCGCATCAAGTGGATATGTAGTAAACAGAGTATCTATTTCGGCAGACAATTTATTCAGTTTGCTGATTTTTTCCCTTATCCTTGTTTTCATCCCAGCGGATGTAGAAGATGAATTCTCAGTTGCCTCCACTGCTTTGGCTTCAGATTTACGTGCATAGTCAGCCACTGCATCGTAATGTCTGAAATAGATGAAACGCCTGTTCTGTCTTTGCCAGTTAATAACACCGGAATCGTACAGCGATTGTGCTTCGTCATATAATTTTCTGGCATAGACCCGGGCATGGGCATATTCAGCCCTGGAAATTGCCTTCCTGGCCCGCTCCATAGCTGTTACAGGCGGTTCCGGAGTAAAATGTATCAATAACAAGATTAACAGTGGTGCTGCTACCATAAGGCTTATAATAACCAGCACCCATCTCCATCTCTTTTTCATATAACCCTGTTAAGATTTTTATAAAAAACCCCGGGAGATACCCCTGGGGTTTAATATCACTAACAAGCGGTTACCGATATCAGCTTATTTGCCTCCCGGTCGTTTGCCCGTTACTTTTTCAATAGCATCCTTTAGGTCGGTATTGATACCGTCGGCTTTTTCCTTGGCAGCTTTGAGCTTATTCAGAGCGTCCATATACGTACCCTGGTCATAAAGACTCTGTGCTTCAGTTACCGAAGCTTCAACAGTAGCCATATCGGTTTTCATGGCTTCAAGTACTGCAGCTCCTTCTTTACCACGTGGAGCCTTTTTCATAAGTGTACCGTTTTCATCAATAACAGCTTTGATGTCTGTCATCATGGTGTCAACTTCCTGTTTAACCTCCTCTTTTTTTGCAGCAGCGTCAACGGCTACTTTGTTGGCTAAAGTAAGAGTAGAAGCCAGTTTAGTTTTTACATCACCAAAATTTTTGAACAGTTTGGATTCCTGAGCCTGTACTTCTGTCATGATGGCTTTCATTGAATCCTGGACAGCTGCAAATTCATCGGGTACATAAACTGCTGCTTCAGCAGTTTGTGCAGCAGTAATAGCTGCATTGGTTGCATCAATTTCAACCTGTGGTTTTTTACCACAACTGGAAAGGACTGCAACCATAGCAATAGTTGCTAATCCCAAAAAGACTTTGTTCTTCATTTTTCTAACCTTTTTTAATACTTTGTTTGTTTTTACAACTTTGGAATAATAAAATATATTAAACGCTAAAGTTCAAAAAATTACGGTCCAAATATACATAAATTTGGCGGACATGGCAATACCAAAAACAGACAAATTAGGTTGGTTTGCTAAATATTTTTTACGATAAAAGGAGTTTTTGTTTCTAAAATTTATATAAAATTTAGGCGTTTATTGTCTGCTGGTAATCAGAAACTAAAGCATTATATGCCTTTATTTTTCAGAATATGTGAATCCAAGCCTCTTAAGACCCTCCTGTACCTCACTGCCCGACATGAAAAGGTTCCATAATAAGCCTGTCCTGTAATTCTCTATCATTACAACCTCAGGACCCTGGTCTATTGCAAGGTATTTTTGCGGGTACCAGTTGTTCTGCTCACTGAAGGCATCGTAAAAGCCAAATTTGCCCCATATTTTGTCGCCCAGGGTATAGTAGAAATATTTAAGAGCATCCATCGAATGGTCGGGAGTATAAGGGAAGGAAGACAAAGCTGCAGTTGGTGAGATAACGCCCAAATCTGTCTTTTCTCCGGGAGAATGGGCCGCGTAGAAATTTATTGAATAGCTGGCGGTCAGTCCCCAGCACCGGCTGCTGTAACCCTTATAGTGTTTCGGATTAAGGCTGCACCATTTCCAGTTGATAAGTGTCTGGTCGGTATTCTCCTGCCAGTAATCAGCATACATGTCTTTGAGGTTATGAGGATCGAGACCAAGATATGAATAATGAGCCCAGAACAATGGGCCTCCGTATTTAAGCGCTCCGTTATGCTTTAGAGAAAGGACATATCCGTATGCACCGCTTGTTGTATCAATTTCACCTCCTCTTGCCCATCCGTCGTGATAGACTGCGGGATTTATGGGGTAGGTAGGAGAGGATGCAGCCATTATATACAGTATAAGACACTCATTATAACCCCTTACGGGGAAGTTCATCTGCCAGCCATAATCGGGAGACCAGTGCCAGTATAATACATGTTGTCCACCTCTCGTAAACCAGGTCCACTCAACACCTTTCCATAATGAATCAATATTGTTGGCAAGAGCTTTTTCTTTTTCCGAGCCATTTATAAAATATTGCCTGGCAGCCAGCATTCCCTGCATGAGGTAGGCAGTCTCGACTATATCAGCTCCGTCATCTTTCTGCCCGAATGGCTTTACATGACCGGTCTCACCATCTATCCAGTGGGGCCATGCACCGTGAAACCTGTCTGCCTTACCCAGGAAATTGACTATTCTTACAAAACGTTCATAGCCTTCCTCTCTTGTTATAAAGCCACGTTCCATGCCAACAAGGAGTGCCATTATACCAAAGCCGCTGCCACCTGTTGTAACAATATTCTCATCATTCTCAGGATAAACTCCGTCAACATTGATACGTTCCCTCGCCATACCGGAGTTGGGTTCAGCCCCATCCCAGAAATACTGAAAAGTACGGTACTCAACAAGTGTAAGCAGTGAATCGTCGGTAAGTAAAGTCTTTTCATCATCTGCTTTGCCATGCCTGTTACCACCTCCACAGGAGGCAGAAAGGAGAATTGTCAGAAAAAAAATATAAATCATTATATTTTTCATACGGATAGCTTTTTCTGGTTGACATGACAAAGGTACATTTAACTGCGATGTAAAAGGCTTAAGGGTCTGATAAATTTAATTTTCATACCAGTCAGGAAAAATAAGATATATACCATCGACTTGGAGAAACCAACCATTGGCTGACCCAAGGCTGCCAACAGGCGAGAAGATTGAAATCATGCATCTCCTGTTGTTATAATGAAATAATAAATATCAGAACAGCAAGTCCAGCTATGACCAAAAGAACTGCCAGTATAAAAAGAACTCTTTGTTGCCCCCTTTGCTTCCTGATTGTTATTTCAGATAATCCCCCGTCAATAAGTTCATTTAAACATTTTTCCATCTGTTTGATCCTGATGTCAAAGTGTTTTTTATTGGCGAAAGTGCTTATTAGAAAACCTGCCAGGCAAAAGAGTCCGAGTACTGAAAAATCAGTAATATCCATAGCTCTTGCCCCTTCATATTTAAAATAATTGTAAAAGAACATGCCGCTTATAAAAATAAGAGGGGAGGATAAAGCTGAACGGTAGATGGATTTAATATACTTTTTGTTATAAAAACTGATCCCTTTTTCAAGAAATGTTTTCAGATCGTCGGAATAGGTCAGTTGTCCGGGAATATCAGCATAAACTTTGTACTGCAGAAAAACAAGAAAC
Source organism: Bacteroidales bacterium (assembly GCA_035268305.1). Taxonomy (GTDB): domain Bacteria; phylum Bacteroidota; class Bacteroidia; order Bacteroidales; family VadinHA17; genus LD21. Next base: position 4,935 of record DATFLA010000471.1, read on the forward strand.
GCGATAAGGCAAAGAAGAATTATACAGGCAGTAATTATTGCCGGCTGATTTATATATGTGAATATTTGTGCAATAAAAGTACCTCCGAGGATGCTTTTCAAAACAAGGTCGATCAGGAGTCCGGTTCTGAAAGCATTGACTATTCCCTTTGAACTTTTTTTCAGATACCTGACCGGATCCGGTCCGGAGATTATCCCTTTGTCAAAACCTTTTTCCAGGGTCCAGGAAGATTTATATTTTTCAAGATCAATGTCATTCATCGCTAATGAAGATTTTTTAAAATGTTGGCAAGTTTAACCTTAATACGTGTAATCTTTACACTTACATTTTTAACTGAGATGCCGGTGGTTTCAGAAATCTCCTTATAGGATCTGTCTTCCAGCCAGAGCAGGATTATTGCTTTTTCAATCCTGTCAAGTTTTGAAATAGCCTTATACAGCAATCTTGTATCTTCCGATAAATCAGCAATGCTTTCATAATCACATGCAATTTCCGGTACTTCTTCCGTATCAACTATAATTGCAGGTTTCCTTATGTGTGTTATGGCAGTATTCAATGCTACCCTGTATACCCATGTTGATATTGCTGACTTTCCTTTAAAGCCAGGATAAGATTTCCAGAGTTGCAAAACTATCTCCTGGTACATATCGCTGATATCAGACCTGTTTCTGCAATAGATAAAGCAGATTTTATATATTATCCTGTTGCTTGATTCAAGGTGCTTCAGGAATTCATTTTCTAACTTTGAATCCACAAATGAAGATTTTTATTTTCCAGATAAAAAGTTATCTGATTTGCGATAACAACACAAAAAAAAATACCAACAGCCCCGACAATATCAGAAAGATATATGCCAGCATTGATTTCTTGCTGTGTTTAATATGTCCACCCTGAAACCTGTTTTCCAATGAAAGTCCTAATGGTACAGCTATTGCTCCTGCAACAGCTCCAATAATACCGGTAATCCCTGTTAGGACAGAAATAACAATTCCGGCAACTGATCCGATAATAAGGCCTAATAGTATTCCAGCACCTTTGAAAGCAATTTGTTTTCCATTTTCACTCTTTTCCATGATATTCCCGTTTTAGTTTTGTTTTATTAGTGTCGGTTTCTTGAAAAAAACTACACGGAAAAGTGAACTTTTTTGATGGTACCTAATGGAAAACAAGAAAGACCCATGCGGGAAGCGGGTCTGTGTTATTCTTATTAATTGTCAACATCTTTTACAATCACATCATGAGCTCCACCTTCGATTATGCTTGTTGATGAGACAAGTGTGATTTTGGCATTTGATTGCAATTCCTGCAGTGTTGCCACTCCGCAACTGCACATTGTGGATTTTATCTTTTCCAGGGTCTGGTTTAAATTATCTTTCAGCTTACCTGCATATGGAACATAGCTGTCGACTCCCTCCTCGAATTTCATATTACTGTTTCCCCCCATGTCATATCTCTGCCAGTTTCTTGCCCTGTTTGAACCTTCTCCCCAGTATTCCTTTACATAATTTCCCCCAACGAGAAGTTTCCGTGTCGGACTTTCATCAAAACGCGCAAAGTATCTGCCCATCATCAAAAAGTCAGCGCCCATCGCTAAGGCAAGTGCCATGTGATAGTCCTGTACAATTCCACCATCAGAACATAAAGGAATATACTCTCCTGTTTTCAGCAGGTATTCATTTCTCGCTTCAGCAACATCCATTAATGCCGTTGCCTGACCTCTTCCTATCCCTTTTTGCTCTCTTGTAATACATATTGATCCACCGCCTACACCAACTTTAATAAAGTCGGCACCGGCCTCTGCCAGGTAGAGGAATCCCTCTTTGTCAACGATATTACCGGCCCCTACCAAGACGTTATTTCCATATTTCTTACGGATGTATTCAATTGTTTCCACCTGCCATTCCGAGAATCCATCGGACGAATCAATACATAATATATCGGCTCCGGCTTCCATAAGTGCGGGCACTCTTTCTTTGTAATCCCGGGTGTTTATACCGGCACCTGCAATCAATTGTTTCTTTGAGTCAGACAGTTCTTTCGGATTTTCTATATGATTATCATAGTCTTTCCGGAAAACAAAATATTTCAGGTTCTGGTTGTCATCAACAATTGGAAGTGTGTTTAATTTATGTTCCCAAATAATATCGTTGGCTTCACTAAGTGATAAGCCGTCTTTTGCCGTAATCAGGTTCTCAAACGGGGTCATAAAGTCTTTCACTTTTTTGTCCCCGCTATCCCTGCTTATCCTGTAATCGCGACTGGTTACTATCCCGAGTAGTTTCCCGGAAGACATTCCATTTTCAGTGACTCCAACAGTTGAAAAACCTGTTTTTTCCTTTAATGAGAGAATATCATTTAATGTATGTTCAGGTGTTATATTGGCTCTGCTTTCCACAAACCCTGCTTTATATTTCTTAACATCCATAACCATCCCGGCCTGGCTTTCTATCGATTGTGAACCATAAATAAATGATAATCCACCTTCTTTTGCCAGGGCAATAGCCAGTTTACTGTCTGATACCGACTGCATAATAGCAGACACAAAAGGGATATTTAGTGCGATTTTTGGTTTCTCTCCTTCTCTGAACCTCACTAGTGGTGTCTGAAGATTGATATTGTCGGGAGTATGAAATTTAGTCGTTAATCCCGGAATCAGAAGATACTCATTGAATGTTCTTGAAACTTCATTTTTTATTTTTGCCATAACCTGTCGGGTATAAGATTTACAAATTTAAACTTTTCTATTTTCCTGAACACTATTTGAAATTTTTGTTTGTGAGATATTACGCTCTCACTTCATTCGGACGCGGTTAAAGATAACGGCTTATGTTGCCCAATGTATTCGGGAATCAATAGTTTTATTTAAACCGGGATATGATTTGGAAAAGCCGGAGATGATGAGTAACCGGAACCGGGAATTACCGGGTCTGATTTCGATTCACCTGGTAGTCTAAATGTCACATCATTAATAATTATAATTGAAGCATGCTTCAACTCCGGAATAAGATGCTCAATGCTTCCGTAATTTGCACATAAGAAGTGTTAAATAGTTTTAGTTTGTGTGTGGAGCGTAGGAGGGATTACCGCCTCGCAGGGCCCGGCGATGATCCCCGGGGGGAGATCCTTGCAAAGTGAAACCTGGTGTCGTTAAATGGTGATGGATTATCGCCTCATTACAATCGGCGATGATCCCCGGGGGGAGATCCTTGCAACAACAAATTATACCAAACGAGTGCACTCGTTTGGTTATTCTTATTTTCATTTGTCCTCATTCAGGCAAGCCTGACTCGGACATATGAAAATAAGAAACCCGCTGTGAACAGCGGGTATAATTTGTTGTTGCGGAGAGAGGGGGATTCGAACCCCCGGTTCCGAGGTATCGGAACAACGGTTTTCGAGACCGCCGCATTCGACCACTCTGCCATCTCTCCATTCTAAGCCGCCTCAATTGCGGTATCTGTGCCTTTGAAAGGCTGACAAAAATAATAAATATTTATATGTTTTCCTGACTTATACTGGATTATGGTTGTTTCATTTGCTAACTTAGTAATCCTCAATAATTAAAATTAAGAAATTTTCTTTTGTACAGACAACCGAATAGACTTAATTTGTAATTATACAGGCTAATAACACTAAACTAAAAACACCTACCTATGAGAAAAATCTATAATCTATTCTTTGTGATCGGATTGTTATCACTTTCGATGACCGGTTGTAAAAATGAACCTGCTGCCGATATGAATAATCCGTTCTTTTCTGCCTACGACACGCCTTATAATGTCCCTCCCTTCGACAGAATATGGGCGAAAGACTACATGCCTGCCTTTGAAAAAGGCATGGAAGAAGGCAGGGCCGACATTGAAAAAATAGTAAATAACCCGGAGGAACCGTCCTTTGAAAACACTATCGAAGCCTATGACAGTTCGGGAAAGCTGCTAATGGATGTATCGACTGTATTCTTTTCCCAGTCTTCTGCCAATACAAATGATTCGCTTCAGAAGATTGAAGTAGATATCTCACCAAAACTGTCTGCATACCAGGATGAAATACTTCTTAACAAAAAGCTTTTTCAGAGGATTAAATCAGTTTATGACAGTCAGGATAAATTTAATCCTGATCCTGAACAGGCCTTTCTCCTAGATAATCTTTACAAGAGTTTTGTCAGAAACGGGGCGAACCTTAGTCAGCAGGACCAGGATACCCTGAAAGAACTTAACAGTAAACTTTCGGTTCTGACTGTTAAATTTTCGCAGAATGTCCTTGCTGAGACCAATGATTATAAGATGTATGTCACAAAAGATGATCTTGCCGGTCTTCCCGAATCAGTTATTGCTACTGCGGCTGAGACTGCAAAGGAGGACGGACATGAAGGTGAATGGGCCTTTACAACACAGCGGCCGAGTATATTTCCTTTTATGACATATTCACCAAGGAGAGATCTGCGCCAAAAGATATTTGATGCATATATTAACAGGGGAAATAATGGCAACCAGTATGATAATAACAAGATACTCGAAGAAATTGTCAGTCTGAGGGCAAAAAGGGCTAAGTTACTCGGATATAAGACACATGCCGATTATGTACTGGAAGTTCGCATGGCTGGGAATCCTTCCAATGTATTTGACCTTCTCGATAACCTGTGGAGTAAAGCCATTCCTGTCGCAAAGGGTGAAGTGTCTGAAATGCAGAAGATTATAGATCAGGAGGGTGGTAAGTTCAAGCTTCAACCCTATGACTGGTGGTATTATGCTGAGAAGCTCAGGAAAAAGAAATATGACCTGAACGATAGTGAACTAAGGCCTTATTTTAAACTTGATAATGTTCGTGATGGCTTGTTTACAGTCGCCAATAAGCTGTTTGGAATAACAATTACACCGATAAAAGATATTCCAAAACCACATCCCGATGCCCGGGCATATGAAGTGAGAGATACTGATGGATCTCACCTCGGGGTTCTGTATATGGATTTCCATCCACGGGGAAGCAAACAGCAGGGCGCATGGTGTGGCGAATACCGGAGTTATCATATTGTGAATAACACAGCCGTTACCCCGGTTGTAACCACTGTGTTTAATTTTACCAGTCCCAATGGGGACCAGCCTGCTTTGCTGAGTCTCGAAGAAACAAGTACCATGTACCATGAAT
>DATFLA010000472.1:0-5651 GCA_035268305.1 Bacteroidales bacterium
ACATATATGAAAACCACGGTAAACCAGATACGTGAGAATATGAATTATCCACAGGAGAAATATAACCTGGTGGTAATTTTCGATGACAGCAATTTTGACGGATTCGAAGCGGCCAGGGTAATCTGGGAAAACAAGCTGTCGGGGCATTTCAATGTAATGATGATAACAAGTAATGACAGGAAGGGTAATTACATGAAATGTATTACCTATGGAATAGACAGCTACCTTATTAAACCATTCGACAGCAACGACCTTATTACTGCAATCAAGAGCAACTTCCCCTTTATTGAGGAATCGTATATGCCAACCGACGAGAAGCCTGAACATAATAATCTGAATGTACTTGTTGTTGAGGATAACAAGATGAACCAGAAAGTGATCGGAATGATGCTTAAAAACCTTGGATATTCATTCGATGTGGCTGAAGATGGTTATGCAGGTTATACAATGACTAAAGAGAAGAAGTATGATATCATCTTCATGGACCTTATCATGCCTGAGATGGATGGCTTTGAATCGGCACAGAAGATCCTGGAATACGATAAATCAATTTTGATAATAGCCTTTACTGCCGATAATATGCCTGAAACAAAAAGAAAGGCGGAAATATCAGGTATCCGGGACTTTATATCAAAACCGGTCAGGATCGATGAACTGAAAAAATTATTTGCGAAGTATTTTAAAGACAAGGATTAAAGTACCGGGATAAACAGGAAATCATTTTTTAGTATGGGTGTGAGTAAAATTGATGTTGACAGCTTCCTGAAGCTTTCTGAAAAAATTCCTGTTATAGATGTGCGTTCACCCTCGGAGTTTCTGTCGGGACATATTCCGGGGGCTGTAAATATTCCTCTTTTCAACGACGATGAACGGGCAACTGTAGGCACAAGGTATAAAAAAGCAGGACGGTTGCAGGCGATACTGGAAGGACTGAGAAAAGCAGGTCCGGGTATGTCGGAAAAGCTTGAAAAGGCAATTAAAGCTTCAGTTAATTCCGAGTTACTTGTTCATTGCTGGAGAGGAGGGATGAGGTCGGAAGCAATGGCATGGCTCTTTTCCCTGGGCGATATAAAGACACAGATACTTGATGGCGGTTATAAGGCATACAGGAGCTATATCCTGGCAAAGCTTACTGAGAAAAGGAAAATAATTATCCTTGGAGGACTGACGGGAAGCGGGAAAACCCATATACTTGCAAAAATTAAATCAGAAGGTCACCAGGTAATTGACCTGGAGGGGCTGGCATGTCATAAAGGATCAGCCTTCGGAGCACTGGGACAGGCTACTCAGCCAACGACAGAACATTTTGCAAATATCCTGTTCAGGGAATGGAACGGAACAGATCCTGATATCCCTCTGTGGCTTGAGGATGAAAGTCGTAATATAGGTTCTGTGTTCATGCCAGACCAGTTCTATTCTAACATGCAGGAAACACCCGCGGTAATATTAATGATGGACATGAAAACAAGAATGCCCCGCCTGATGGAGGAGTATTCAATATATCCGCCCGCTGAGCTTAAAGCCTCAATCATGCGTATAAGCAAGCGGCTGGGTGGCGATAATACACGTGACGCTCTGGAAGCAGTTGACAGAGGAGATATCGCAAAAGCAGTGGAGATAACACTTCATTATTACGACAAGGCTTATATGTATGGATTGAAAAAGAAGGATAACAGGAAAATTATTTTGGTTGAAACAGATACTGATGATATCGGTATTAATACAACAAAAGTACTGAAAGCTGCTGATTCAATTAAATGGTAATGAGCCTGTTGTTACTGTCTCAAAATATCTTTCGCATCCACCCATTTGTAGACCTTATCTGATCTCCTGAGAAAATCGGGTGCCGGGATGGAACAAAACTCTCCTTTAAGGGCTGTTTCAGCCTGTTTAAGATCGACTCTTATCTCTCCGACAGTATATTCAACAACGCCAGTTGTCGGACCTGTTATCAGTATTGAATCGCCGTTTGTAAGATCACCATTTTCAAGTTTTATCTCTGCAACATTCAGCTTACGGAAATAATTTGTTATTTTTCCCAGATAGAGTTTCCTTTTTGTTGCATTTGACCCGTAAGTAGTATTCCATTCTCCAAGTTTCTGGCCGAGGTAATAACCATCCCAGAAACCCCTGTTGAATACCGTGGCAAGTCTTTGGGTCCAGGCATCAGCCTTATCCCTGCTGAAGGTTCCTTCTGCCACTGCAGTGGCAGCTTCATTATAACATTCCGATACTGTCTTAACATATTCCGGCGACCTTGCCCTGCCTTCAATTTTAAATACTCTTACACCTGCATCTGCCAGCTTATCGAGGAATCCGATCGTGCATAGGTCTTTTGGCGACATGATATACTCATTATCAATCTCCAGTTCATATCCCGACTCCTTCCCGGTGACAATATAGGATTTGCGGCAGGTCTGGTAACACTCTCCCCTGTTGGCTGATTTGTTGTGTTCGTGAAGACTGAGATAACATTTGCCTGAGATGGCCATACACAAGGCCCCGTGTACGAACATCTCTATTTTTATCAGCTCACCTCCGGGTCCCCGTATATCCTCTTTCCTTACAGTATCGTAGATATATTTTACCTGGTCAAGGTTAAGTTCCCTAGCGAGGACCACAACATCGGCCCATTGCGAATAAAACTTCAGAGCCTCAATATTTGTAATATTAAGCTGGGTAGACAGGTGGACCTCAATCCCTTTTGAGAAGGCATATTTAATAACGGAAAGATCAGAGGCTATTACAGCGGTCACCCCGCTCTCCACTGCAGCATCCACTATACTGTGCATCTGCTCTATCTCATGATCATAGACAACCACATTTACCGTGAGATAACTCTTCAGGCCGTGTTCCCTGCATATTCCTACAATATTACGCAAATCGTCGATTGTGAAATTGTTCGATGAGGCAGCCCGCATATTCAGTTGCTCCACTCCGAAGTATATTGAATCCGCCCCCCCCTGTATAGCAGCCATAAGCGACTCATAAGATCCTGCAGGAGCCATAATCTCTATGTCATTCCTTTTCATAAAAGGCTGCAAATATAATAATTAGATTTTATTCTTTTTCATTACAATCCTGATGGTTGATCCCTTACCCACTTCAGAATGTCTTACAAAGATACGCCCGTGGTGATACTCTTCAATAATACGACGCGCAAGAGAAAGTCCGACTCCCCATCCCTTTTGCTTTGTGGTAAATCCGGTATTGAATATTTTTTTAAAGGCAGGCTTTGGAATACCTTTCCCGGTATCTGTTATGTCGATAACAGCGTTTTTCTCATTTTCCTGGATACGAATTGAAATCTCGCCTTTACCTTCCATGGCATCAATGGCATTTTTGGCAACATTCTCTATAACCCACTCAAAAAGAGCGGTGTTAATAGGTATCGATACTTCATGGCCGGTATCAAAATCGTTTGTAAACTTCACCTTCGAGGAAGATCTCGATTTCAGGTAGCCGACAGTACGTGTAATAACTTTTGTGATATCTTCATTGATAAGCGCCGGCCTGGAACCGATCCTTGAAAATCGTTCGGTCACTTTTTCAAGTCGCTGAACATCCAGGGCAAGCTCTTTTGTTATCGATATACCCGGGTATTTATGCTGAAGTATCTCTATCCACCCGGCAAGTGATGAGGTTGGTGTGCCAAGCTGATGTGCCGTTTCTCTCGACATCCCTACCCACACCTCGTTCTGGTCAGCCTTGCGTGATGTACTGAAGGCAAGGTAAGAGACAAGGATGAATAATATAATGATAGCCAGCTGTATATAAGGGTAGTAGATAAGCATTGTGAGTATTATGCTGTCTTTGTAGTAGATGTAATTATAATGGCCGTTGCCAAGATCAACAACTATGGGCCGGTTCTTCTCTTTTATCTTCTGCAGTCTTTTTTCCATATACCTGCGATCATCAGTCCTCGATTTATCGAAGTTAAGAGATGAGATGATATTGTCATTCTCATCTGTAAGTATGACCGGAACGGTTGTGTTATTGTCGATGATCCCCGACAGGAAATCAACATCCTGGTCGGAGTCTGTGGTTGAAATAATCTTGACTGCCTGTGCCCATAATTCAACATTTTTTCTTTCTTCGACCTTAAGCTTTGAAACAAGGTGATCGGTATAAACAAGCGATATCATCCCTATTACAACTGTAAAAAGCAGGAGAAACAGTTTACCCAGGGTCTTATTTCGGAATTTATTCACGGGGCTTGTTTTTTCTTTTTCTTTATAACGGTATCTGTCACTGAATATGTCGTATCACTGTCGTCCCATTTGATCCTTACCCTGCTCTTTTTCTCAACAGGTTTTGGTTTTACCGTACTGTCTGTCTTATACCATCCGTATTCTTCATTAAGGATGCTCTTAAGGTTCTGCCTTTCTTTTTTAATGTTGTTTTTCACGGTTGTGCCTGCAGCTTTCAGGTCGTACGATACTTTTATGTCATCACTGCCCTTATTTACAATCTTAAGAAGGAGAGATGTTCTTCCCAGGCCATCATCTTCCACAGCACCGAATTCCGTAACAGGATTCCTGCTCTTCTTCCTCTTCTTGCTGAGTATCTCCGACAGCCTGACCTTAACATGGTATTCAAAATTATTATTGAAACCATGTTTCCCGTTTACAGAGAGATCTGCTGCGGACGATCTAACATCCATCTGCGGGATATAAAGGATATTGTTCCTTATAAAGAAATCATTCTGTAACTCTTCAAAATGGATATTTTCAAGTTCCGATAACTCAATGAATGATGAGAGCTGCTTCACAGGATCGAAGTCTATAAGAGCACCTTTTACAAGGGTATATTTGCCATCAGCCGAAAGCTCTTTTATTTTCGGATTCATCATCGGATCGAAGGGCAGCATAAGAGACAGGGAGCCAGAGAGAGTACCTGCCATGTTCTCAGCCTTTATAAAACTCTGGCCAAAATTATTAAAGCTTGTAAATGCCTTGTTTATATCAATATCCTTAATGATAAAATTGCCCCTTGTTATTATCGTCCTGTTTATATTCTGGACAATAAAACCGCTTCCGGAAACATGACCGCTAAGCGTATTCATGCCAATTGATTTGAAAGTGAATAGCTTTGGTTTATACTCGAGTGTTCCGGATAACTCCGAGCATGTTATTTTCCTGTATGCAATGCTGTCGATACTGAAATTAATATTAAGGTTGATGTCATCAGGAAGCCTGACTTCCTTCGTATTATGACCGCTCTTCCCGAATGTTGAGGCGGATGGGAAGAATGCCTCCGGAATGAACCGGTTCATACGTATATCGGCTGCGGCCTTCATATTAACAGGCAGACCGGCCAGCCATTCCGGGAGGTTTAAGAAATCCCCGTCTATATTGATTTTCTGCCCCTTGTATAAAAGACTTAGTTTATCGGCTCTGATATCCCCGGAAAGCGCCAGGGAACCGTTAATATTCCGGAGAAGGAGACTGTCGTTGTTGAACCCTGCATTTACTTCATTGAAGGTAACAGTCCCCTCCGGTTTAAGCTTAACAATATCCTTAAGCATTACTTTTTTACCGGGGTGGTACGCCGTTTTAAGTGAAAGGTCAACATCTGCTGATCCTGAGGCTGTTGATAACTTCTTAATTTTAAAAAACTCCCTCAGTTCCGCTGGAAATATTCTTCCTTTA
>DATFLA010000473.1:0-7162 GCA_035268305.1 Bacteroidales bacterium
CAGCCTCTGAAACCGTGTATTCCTGGTTCCTGATGTCATCACGCATACTGGTCTGTACAACAGCAGTATCAAGCTTTTTCATATTCAGGTTTGTCCTGAGTGTTTTAAGCTGATCGAGCTGATCCTTGTAACTATTATCAAGTTCTGTCCTGTCGAGGGATGCAATATAATCTCCCTTTTTCACAATGGAACCTTCCGGAACCAGATCCGTTATTTTTATGCTCCTTGCCCGCACAAAACGCCTCATTGCAAAATCAGGACCCTGTATATCAACTGAACTTTCTGCCTCCAGTTCACCTGTGGCAGATAATGATATTTCAAATTCTCCCCTCTTAACAACAGCAAACTCATTTGGTGAATTGCGTTTGGAAGCTATCTTATTGAATGCAAATAATATTACAAAGGCAAAACCAATTCCGATTCCTGTAAAAATCAGTGTCCTTTTCATCTTCTTCTTCTATCGTGTCAAATAATAAATCCTTTTTTTCTAAAAGCTCAAAAGTAGGACTTTACGCTGGTTATTAAAAGCTTTTAACAACTATTAACATGACGTTAACGATAACTTTTGTTCCGGGTATAACCTAATTTACTCTTTTCTTAAAATAAATGGTAAATTTAACCCTCAGGGTAAAATAACCTGTAATTTTTCATTTTTGTTCATTAAAAACAATTTCATATGTCATTAACAGAAAAAATAGCAGGCGATCTGATAGCAGCAATGAAAGCGAAGGATAAGGTTGCGCTCGATGCCATAAGGGCTGCCAAAACCGCCTTCATACTTGCTAAATCGGAAAAGGGAGCCAACTCTGTTCTTACCGGGGAGGAAGAGCTGAAGATCATTCAAAAACTTGTAAAGCAACGCAGGGAATCAGCAGAGATTTACAAGGAACAGAACAGGCCTGATCTATATGATAAAGAGGCCCAGGAAGCCGATATACTCGGGAAATATCTTCCGGCAAGGATGAGTCATGAGGAGCTTACTGTGACTTTACGGGAAATAATTGCCAGAACAGGTGCTGCATCAATGGCAGATATGGGAAAAGTAATGGGTATTGCAACTAAAGAACTTGCAGGGAAAGCAGACGGACGGGAAATATCGGCGGTAGTGAAGGAATTACTGGGATGACAATTCTTCCCGGATTTATTATTACCTGATGCCCCTGTAATTTATGGTATCACAATTGCCGAAGTCACTAAGAAGTTTGTTAACTGAAGCAATGATAGTTCCTGCTTCTTTAAGTAATATCGCCCTGAAACTGATATGATCTGCCGGCAGCAGTTATGCAACAAACCTAAGATCCGGACTTATAACTTCTGGCATTACTGAATAAAAGCCTGTTGTGTTTCAAATGTCCCGTGGTTTTCATTCCTGATTATGATACAAAATAAATACAGGTATGGTAAGAAATTTTATTTAAATTATGTTATTGCATAAAAGTCACAAAGATCCTTTACTTTCAGCTTAATATGAATAAAGAAAATAAAATATGCTCACTTTTCGGGAAGGGTGCTGATGTATTACAGGGCTTAAAAAATTGCTTTAAAAAAATTCTGGTACAACTTTTGTATTTACAATAACGAATACGTTACTTAAAAACAAACGTCATGAAAAAGTTAATAACCATCTCACTATTTGCAGCGCTTCTTACCACAGGTACTGCGCTCAAAGCACAGCAGGAACCGGGTGAATACCTTGGTCTTCCCGGCGATAATCTTAACCTGTACGCGGTAATGCAGCTATTCCAGGATTCAAAGACTCTTGAGGATTTTGAAAGAGAACTTAATGATCCCAAATCCAATATCAACAACCTCGACCTTAATGAAGATAATATGGTTGATTACCTTAATGTTGTAGACAATGTTAGTAACAACGTACACAACATTGTAATCCAGGATCAGGTCAGTCCAACTGAGATACAGGATGTTGCAGTGTTTACCGTACAACGTTTTTCTGACGGACAGGTACAGATACAGCTTACAGGAGACGAGGCCCTGTACGGAAAGAATTACATAATAGAGCCGATATTCGACAGCCGGACCGGAACACCAAATCCGGGTTATATGGGTAATACAACGGTAGTTAACGGAAGAAATGTAACAGTCGTCACAACAACTCCCATACAGATAGCTACCTGGCCTCTGATAAGATTTATCTACAGTCCACGATACGTTGTATGGCACTCTTCATATCACTGGGGTTACTATCCACGCTGGTGGCACCCCTGGAAACCCTCCTACTGGGATTATTATTACGGTTACTACCACAACCTTTACCCGCATTATTACAGGTATTACAGGAGGTTGGATACTCACCGCTACAATCACTGGCATGATTTCTATTACTCAAAGCACTATTCCTATTCTCCGCTGGTACATAAGAGAATTGAAACGGGTTCTTACAAACGGACATATTCTCATCCCGATCAGCGAAAAGCAGGTGAAGAAGCATACAGAAAGACTTACAATCATCAGAACAGGAGAACTAATGTAACATCCACTCAGAGCAGGAGAACAAATGTGAGTACTCATACAAACGGGACTACCCGACGGATAGAAAATAACACCCACACCCAAAAACCTGCAGTTACTACAAGCAGGACTACGGTAACAAAGAGGACTACAACAGGAGTGACAAATAACAGAAAGACCTATACAAACGGGAAAAGCAATACAGAAAAACAGGTTACACCACAGCGCAGTTATAACCGGACAACCGTTACCAGAACAACAAGGAGGATGGAAGTTAAGGATAACGGATCCCGCTCTTCATCGCGCAGGTCAAAGGGAATAAGCAACTCTGCAAGAAAGAGTAGCCAGAGCAAGGCATCAAAGGCTCCTAAGGAAAGAAAGAAAACCTCATCAGGTAACAAAAAATCGGAAACAAAAAAGCCTGCACGCAGAAGATAACAGGTTATTAACTAAAATCCCAAAATAAAATCAACGGGAGCTGCAACAAGAGCAAATCTGACTGCGGCTCCCGTTTTATTTAAAAATCTACCTGTCAGTGGCAGCATACAACTATAATTAACCTTCAATTTTACAGGCATATAACTATTGAACAAAATCTTGTCATATTTTTTTACCAGAAATTGTACCTTTGAGGACAGACTTATATGAAACCAGCATACCTCAGACCAGGGACAGTCATAAAAATTACAGGCACTGCTTGTTCCATTGAGTAATAAAATCAAAATTCTAAAATATGAAATTCAAGATCATCACAGTCATCATTCTTTTGATACTACTTGTTGTTTTTGCCCTTCAGAATGCGGATATAGTCCACATAAAGCTATGGTTCTGGTCGGTTCAGATACCTGGTGTACTGTTGATTCTCGTTTCTGTCTCAGCGGGTATTATTATTGGTATGATATCACTCAGTATCGGATCGAAAAAATCAGGCAGAGCGCCTGAGCCGGAACCGGAAAAGTCTGATAAGAAAGACTCATCCGTAAATAATTTCTTTGAGTAGACAGGTGCCGGAGATGATCGAAGCGGAATTAACTGCCATATCAGTACTATGGCAAAAAATACTTCATGAATATGAAGATGAACTTTCTGAAAAAATTTGATTTTTCCGGACTTATCCCCAGGATGGGTCAGACAGCTTCAGCACCGGGATCTGTAAAATATGTCGGCATTAACAGGTTAACTCCGGTTAAACTGCACCTTATCGATTATAATGAGAACAGCTTTACAGAATCTGATCCGGCAAGCATATCCGAATGTGTGCCGGTAAAAGAAGATGGTTTTATAAAATGGCTCAATATTTCAGGTGTGCATAATGAAAGGATCATTCATGATGTAGGTGAAAGATTTGGTATCCACCCGCTTGTAATGGAGGATATTGCCAACACAACACAAAGACCGAAAGTTGAGGACCACGATGATTACATCTTCCTTGTAATTAAGATGGCTTACATTAAACCGGGAAATGGCGAACTGCAAATTGAACAGGTAAGTATGCTTGTTGGCAGGAACTATGTGATATCGTTACAGGAAAAAGAGGGCGATATTCTTGACAGCCTGAGGGAGCGTCTCCGTACCAACAAGGGAAAACTTAGAAAAATGGGGACCGATTACCTTATGTACAGCATCCTGGACACAATAGTTGATAACTACTTTTCGGTTATTGAATATATAGGTGAACAGATGGAAGAGGCAGAAGAACAGCTCCTTAAATCGGCCAACCAGGTAACTCTGAACAATATTTATCACCTCAAAAGGGAACTTATGTTCCTTCACAAATCGATCTGGCCAATGAGGGAGGTGATAAATTCATTGCAACGTGATGACTTTGAACTTATAGATAAAACAACATTTCTGTACCTGAGGGATGTGTATGATCATACAATACAGGTTGCAGAGACACTGGAAATATTCAGGGAGATGTCTTCCGGAATGCTCGACCTGTACCTTTCAACAGTAAGTAACAGACTGAATGAAGTAATGAAGGTACTTACCATTTTTGCCGCCGTCTTCATTCCTCTTACTTTTTTAGCGGGAGTTTACGGAATGAATTTCAAGTTCATGCCTGAGCTTGAATGGAGATACGGATACGCATTATGGTGGGTAGTAACATTAGTTATAAGTATATTAATGTTTATATTCTTTAAGAAGAAAAAATGGATGTAGGCTGAACTCAGGCAAGACCTTTGATGATTCGAAGAGCCTCATCAACATGTTTTTCTGCTTTAACCTGGGAATTAAAAATAAATACAACTTTCCCTGTCTTATCAACAATATAAGTTACCCTGCCGGGAAGTAATCCGAACATGTTCGAAGGGACACCAAACAGTTGCCTTACCCTGTTACCGGCATCACTCAGCAAGATGTAGTCAAGATGATGCTTGTCGGCAAATTTCCTGTGACTCTCAACCGACTGCCCGCTGATACCTATCACTAATGCATCTGATTCCTTAAATACTTCATACTTGTCACGAAAAGAACAGGCCTCAGCTGTGCATCCCGGACTGTCATCTTTTGGATAAAAATATATCACAAGATTCTTCCTTCCCAAAACAGAATCAATTGAAAAACTGTTACCATCCTGATCGGTAAGCGTAAAAGAAGGTATTATATTTCCCGTCTCAACTTTTTTCATAACTGTTTTTACCGGGTTAAACAATAAAAATACAGTATTGTTGAAAACTAAAATTTATAATTTTTGCTCCCGGGTTTTTACATAAGCTGTTTATATTTATAAACTTCCTGATTAATTAAATTTGCAGGGAAAATATTTATACTATGGAACAGCTTGGAAAGATACTTATCATCACAGGAATCATATTAGTGCTCACCGGACTGATAGTTTATTTTGCAGGAAACAGGTTTAACTGGCTTGGTCACCTGCCGGGAGATATAAATATTGTAAAAGACAATGTACGGATTTTTATACCCGTCACAACAATGATCCTCCTTAGTGCCTTTCTGTCACTCATTTTGTTTATTATAAGGAAGTTTTTTTAAACACGGGCGCTGATTGTTATTATTTTAACTAATTTCGCCACCTGGTTGTTATTTTATTGCACAATCGCCTGTTTCCTTTATATTATTAAGTTGTTTTGTTACTGAATTAAGATAATGATGGCTAAGTTTTCACTCGACAAAAAAATGATAAAAGTCCTGTTACTTGAAGGCATACACGAAAATGCTGTTAAGCATTTTAATGAAAACGGTTACACAAATGTTGAGTATCACAAAGGCTCGTTATCTGGTAAAGAGCTGGAAGAGAAGCTTAAAAAAACACATATAATCGGGATCAGAAGTCGTACAGAGCTCAGGAAAGACATACTGAAGAAAGCACCGAAGCTTTTTGCCGTGGGTTGCTTCAGCATAGGCACCAACCAGGTTGATCTTCTTGATGCTGAGATGATGGGCATACCTGTCTTTAATGCTCCTTTTTCAAACACAAGGTCGGTAGCCGAGCTGGTAATAGCTGAATGTATAATGCTGATGCGAGGTATTCCGGAACGAAATGCGCTGGCGCATAATAAAGTATGGCTTAAAGCAATAAATAACTCTGTTGAAGTAAGGGGTAAAAATATAGGTGTTATTGGCTACGGTCATATCGGTTCCCAGGTTTCAATCCTGGCAGAGGCACTTGGGATGAATGTATTTTACTATGATATCGAGAAAAAGCTCAACCTCGGTAATGCAAAACCGGTTACTTCATTAAACGAGCTTTTAGCATTGTCCGACACCGTAACAATTCATGTTCCCTCTACAGAATTAACAAAAAACATGATATCGTCGGGACAACTTGCACTGATGAAGAAAGGATCCTGCCTCATCAATGCATCCCGGGGCGATGTAGTTGACTATAAGGCAGTTGCCGATTCGTTAAAAGAAGGACACCTGTCGGGTGTTGCAGCTGATGTTTTTCCAAAGGAACCTTCTTCGAACAGTGAACCATTTGAAAATATCCTGCAGGAATTTAATAATGTTATTCTCACTCCCCATATAGGCGGCAGCACGGTTGAAGCACAGGAAAACATAGGTCTTGAAGTAGCGGAAAAGCTTGTAAGGTACAGCGATACAGGATCTACACTGGGGGCAGTTAATTTTGTTGAGATTTCACTTCAGCCCAATAACTCGAAACAGAGGTTTCTTCATATACATGCCAATGTCCCGGGAGTTTTGCGCGAGATAAATAACTATTTTTCATCAAAAGGGATTAATATCTCAGCCGAATACCTGCAGACCGATCCGCATATCGGTTATGTTATTCTTGAAACTGAAAGCGAACTTGATCCTGCAGTGATTCTTCGCGATCTTAAAAAAATACCTCATACTATCAGGGTACGGAATCTCTATTAAAAAGGCAGGGGACTGACTTTTTTTTTTTAAGGAACAGGGTATTCAGAATTAATTACCTAAATTACATCTATATAAATTTTCCGATGTTTTACTAATTAATCCTGACCTGCCATGAAAATAAAATCTATTAAAATGACAGCCGGAAGAATTATGAATTACAGGTATTTTCTTCTGGCTGCCGGTATCTATTTTTTAACAGCATCTGTTACATTTGCCCGGGGAACAAGATTACTCAGGCAGCCTTCCATAAGCAATGATCATATTGCATTCGCCTATGCAGGTGATATCTGGATCGCCGGTACTGATGGATCAGGTGTTCTCCGTATCACCAGTACACAGGCCGTCG
>DATFLA010000474.1:0-2402 GCA_035268305.1 Bacteroidales bacterium
AAATGCATAAAACAAAAAACTCCAGTTTCCTGAAAATAATATTGAGTCTGGCTATCCTGGGATCAGCATCTGTGAATTGCTACCCCGGAACAATGAGCAGTATCAACAAGGATGTGTCTGTTTTTACAAATCATTTAATCCCTGTTCCACAGATGATGTCATTCGACGGGAAGATTTTCGAAGCAGGCACAGAATGGGAGATTATTGGACTGGATAACCTGCCCTGCCGTGAGAACCTGATAAAAGTACTGAAAGAAGGAATAGAAGAAAGATGGGGCATTTCTATCTCAGAATCAGATAAGAAAAACAATGACAGAAAAGTCATAAAACTCTCAATTGATCCGGGAGCGGTATCAGCCGGTGCAACAATGCAAGGCAGGGAAAATACAGTTTCCGGTCAGGCATATATTATCAGTCTGCGTCCCTCGGCAATTTCAATCAAAGCCAATGCTCCTGAAGGTCTGTTCTATGGCATCCAGACTCTGCTTCAGCTGGCGGTAGCAGAAAATGGCATGGTAAAACTGCCGGAAGGTGACATCCATGACTGGCCTGTTTTAAAACTAAGGATTATATATTGGGACTGTGCACATCATCTTGAGAGAATTGAAACATTTAAAAGGGTAATTAGGCAGGCAGCCTCATACAAGATCAATGCAATTACGCTTAAACTTGAAGGACATTTTCAGTTTCACAATGCAGTACCTGTTGTTGAACCAAATGCCCTTTCTCCTGAGCAGTACCAGGAACTGACTGATTATGCAGGCAGGCATTACATTCAGTTAATCCCATATCTTGATGCACCTGCGCATGTATCGTTCATTCTTAAACATCATGAATATGACAGCCTTAGGGCCCTTCCATTTTCAAATTATGAAATGAGTGTTGTAAATCCCGGAACATACCGGCTTATCTCCGGCATGTTCACAGACCTTATTGATGCCAACAAAGGAGTTGACTATGCTCTCCTGTCAACAGATGAAGCTTATTATGTTGGCAAAACTCCTGCTGACAGTGCTTTAGCCAGGTCAATGGGAGGTAACGGGAGGTTACTGGCAGGTTTTATTTCCAACGTTGCGGAGAAATTGCACATAAAAGGCAGAGATGTGATATTCTGGGGTGAATTTCCCCTGACAGCCGGAGATATTAAATATCTTCCACCCTACATGATAAACGGCGAATACAATAAGGCCTGGGCACAATCATACAGGGAAAAAGGTATCCGGCAATTGATATATACATCCACTCAGGGAGAGGAGCCGCTTTTCCCCAATTATTATCATTTCAGCCCTGCAGATAAAGATAAGGTCGGTGGTATGAGCTATGCCAATAATGATGCACCGTCAGGCAGGGTACAGGGAGTCCTTAACAACATTGAATCTGCACTCTCCGATAACAATACTGGCATCCTGGGGGTAATTGTCGCTGCCTGGAGTGATGCCGGCCTTAACCCGGAAACTTTCTGGCTTGGATATGTTACCGGAACGGCATATGCATGGAACAATAATTGTCAGGGGGCACCTGAACTGACTCGCAGGTTTTTTAACTCCTTCTACGGTACAGAAGCCCTGGAAATGGAAAAAATTTACAGGTTAATGAGTACCCAGGCTGAATTTTACAATATGAGCTGGGACAGAAGCCCATCCGATTTACGATCTCCGATAATTGGAAACTCCGAAGGTATATATAATGTCCCGCAGCCTGCACACGATAAAACATTGTCTCCTCTTCCTATTCCTACTACTGCTGACCTCTCGTTGAAATACGACCGGAGCAGAAGAAATGAATGGAGGAAAGGTGCAGCTCTTTATTTCCTTAAAGAGAATAATGAACTTGAATACCTTATTAAAGAAAATTTACATAATGATGTAAATCAGCAGTATAATCTTGAAATATTTTTATCAATTGCCGCTGTCTGCAGGCATAACATAGATTTCATTTTAGGTCTTGATACAATAAATTCTCTCATGCAGGAAGCATCTTCAATAGCAGGAACTAAACCGGCTTATGCATTACGACTATTGGATAAGGCTATTAATAAGGCTGTTTCATTAACACATAATCGCGATAGTATTTTCAGAGAGATTACAGAATTATGGTACCGCGACTGGTACCCTTTGGAAGAGAAAGCCAATAACCGCAAATTCCTTTTCAAAGTTGATGATGTAAAAGACCACCTCCCGGGAAGAACAATTGATCTGGGCTATCTCTTTTATCCTGAGATTAACTATCACCTTGAAGATTGGGCAAGGGAAATTACAAACATCAGGAAAAGGTTTTCGGAAGCTCACAGGCTTTAATCAGTCAGACCAATTTCTGTCAACGGTAAAAAAATTGTAACTTGTTTACATCATTTTACTAACCGGAAAACATACGACATGACAATAGCAGTTATCGCAATCTTT
>DATFLA010000475.1:0-5145 GCA_035268305.1 Bacteroidales bacterium
AACCGCAAGGAGTACAAGGGTATTAACCTCAGCACTCTCCAGCAGCTTGCAGAACAGCGTAATCTTGACAAAATAGATTTCGAAGTACTTTTTAATGCCGGATTTGTTTCTAAAAATGCACTTGTGAAAATACTTGGAAACGGTAACCTCGAAAGAAAACTGGAGGTTCATGCACATGCATTCAGCAAGTCAGCAATAGAAGCAATAGAAGCAAAAAAAGGAACCGCAGTAAAATTGTAATTTCATGAGACTGATTCAGACATTAAAGAATATTTTTAAGATAGAAGACCTCAGAGCCAGGCTCATCTATACTTTTGGAATCATTGTATTATACAGGCTGGGGAAATATGTCACACTGCCGGGTATCGATCCCTCACAGCTGGCAAATCTAAAAAACCAGACTTCCTCGGGTATCATGGGACTGCTGGATATGTTTTCCGGTGGTGCCTTCTCGCAGGCATCGATATTTGCCCTGGGTATAATGCCTTATATTTCCGCTTCTATTGTTGTTCAGCTGCTTGGTATCGTATTCCCTTATTTCCAGAAACTGCAGAAAGAGGGAGAAAGCGGACAGCGTAAAATGAATCAGTATACAAGATATCTTACTGTAGCTATTCTTATACTACAGGCTCCTACTTATCTTATTAACCTTCATGCCCAGCTTCCTGCTACAGCATTTATCATAACAGGCAGCTTCTTTACAATATCGTCGGTTATTATTCTTACTGCCGGTACTATGTTCGTTATGTGGCTGGGTGAAAAGATAACGGATAAAGGAATTGGAAACGGTATTTCACTTATCATTATGATAGGTATTGTTGCACGACTCCCGTCGGCCTTTATCTTTGAATCAGGGACAAGGATGAACGGTGCAGGTGGTGCGATAGCTCTTATCGTTGAAATATTGTTCCTTTTTGTCGTAATCCTCGGAACTGTACTGCTCGTTCAGGGTACACGCCGTGTTCCGGTTCAGTATGCCAGGAGGATTGTAGGAAACAAACAGTATGGCGGCGTCAGGCAGTATATACCTTTGAAAGTTAATGCTGCCGGTGTTATGCCTATCATCTTTGCCCAGGCAATTATGATGCTTCCAATTATTATAGCAGGATATTCGGAGACCGGCTCGGCTTTCGTAGTCGCATTCTCGAATATGTACGGATTCTGGTATAATCTTGTAACTGCGTTTCTTATTATTGTCTTCACATATTTCTATACGGCTATTACAATCAATCCCGTACAGATGGCAGAAGATATGAAGAAGAACGGCGGTTTTATACCGGGTATCAAACCGGGAAGAAAAACAGTTGAATTTCTCGATACAATTATGTCGAGGATTACATTCCCCGGTTCTATTTTCCTGGCTATTGTTGCTATACTTCCCTCCATTGCTGTAAAAGCGCAGGTAACACCTCAGTTTGCATCATTTTATGGAGGTACTTCGCTTCTCATCCTTGTAGGTGTTATCCTTGATACACTACAGCAGATTGAGAGCCATTTACTTATGAGACACTATGATGGTCTGATGAAAACCGGTCGTATAAAAGGCAGGGTCGGATCAGCGTCGTCAATATAAAATTTGTTTAGCGTTCTTTGATGTTGTATTTAAAGACTGATGAAGAGGTAGGGTTGTTAAGAGAAAGCAATTTACTTGTGTCGAGAACACTTGCAGAGCTTGCTTCGCTTATAAAACCAGGGATTACCACTCTTTATCTCGATAAGATAGCCGAGGAATTCATCCGCGATCATGGTGCTGTTCCGGGCTTCAAGGGATATGGCGGGTTTCCCAATACTCTCTGTACATCTGTTAATGATGAAGTGGTACATGGTATACCATCGGGATACGTGCTTAAGGAAGGTGACATAATATCCGTCGATTGCGGAGTAATTCTTGACGGATGGTACGGCGACAGCGCCTATACCTTCCCTGTTGGCGAAATAAGTGATGAGGCAAGGAGACTTCTCGATTACACACGGGCTTCACTGGAAGAAGGTGTGAGGGAAGCAGTAGCCGGCAACAGGATAGGAGATATCTCGAATGCAGTACAGACAAGGGCGGAAAGCGGCGGGTATTCCGTTGTAAGGGAGCTTGTAGGCCATGGCCTGGGACGAAAACTTCATGAACAGCCTGAAGTTGCCAACTGGGGTAAGAAGGGTTCAGGACCCAAAATGGAAAAGGGACTTGTTATCTGTATAGAACCAATGATAAACACCGGAAGAAAAGAAACGGTGCAGATGAGCGATGGATGGACAATCAAAACGGCAGACGGTAAGCCCTCGGCTCACTTCGAATATGCTGTGGCGGTTGATAAAGGAAAAGCAGATGTATTAACAACTTTTAAATTTATAGAAGAAGTTTTAAATAAAAAATAGTTATATGGCTAAACAATCATCTATCGAACAGGATGGCACTATCATCGAAGCCCTGTCAAATGCAATGTTCAGGGTAGAACTTGAAAACGGGCATGTAATTACGGCTCATATCTCAGGTAAGATGAGAATGCACTATATTAAGATATTACCGGGCGACAAGGTGAAAGTTGAGATGTCACCATATGATTTGACAAAAGGAAGAATAACATTCAGGTATAAATAAGAAATATTATTATAATGAAAGTAAGAGCATCTGTTAAAAAGCGCAGTTCTGACTGCAAGATAGTCAGAAGGAAAGGCCGCATTTACGTTATTAATAAGAAAAATCCCAAGTATAAACAGAGACAGGGATAATTTAACTAATTTTGCAACTCATTTAAGAAAAGTATTATATGGCACGTATTGTTGGTGTAGACTTACCAAGAAACAAAAGGGGCGAAATTGGCCTGACATACATTTACGGAATAGGCAGGAGTACCGCTCAGAAAGTACTCGATGCTGCTGGTGTTGACAGAAATGCAAAGGTCCAGGACTGGTCCGATGATGATATTAATACTATCCGCAGGATCCTCAATGATAACTATAAGCTCGAGGGAGAACTTCGTTCCGAGACACAGATGAACATCAAGAGGCTCATGGATATTGGTTGTTACCGCGGTGTTCGTCACAGAATAGGTCTGCCTGTCAGGGGACAGAGTACCAAGAATAACGCCAGGACCCGTAAAGGAAGAAAGAAAACTGTTGCAAATAAGAAAAAAGCTACTAAATAAATAAATCATGGCAAAGAAGACTGGAGCATCAAAAAAGAGGGTCGTTAAGGTAGAACCTTCAGGCCAGGCACATATTCATTCATCATTTAATAATATCATTATTACACTGACCAATAATTCAGGTCAGGTTATATCCTGGGCTTCCGCAGGGAAGATGGGTTTCAAGGGTTCAAAAAAAAATACGCCCTATGCAGCACAGATGGCTTCCGAAGATTGTGGTAAAGTGGCCTACGATCTTGGATTGAGGAAAGTAAAGGTTTTCGTTAAAGGTCCGGGTTCGGGTCGTGAATCAGCGATACGGTCAATTAGCAACATGGGAATAGAGGTAACAGAGATTGTTGATGTAACTCCAATGCCTCATAATGGTTGCAGAGCTCCTGGCAGAAGAAGAGTATAACAGGTATTGAATTGATTATATAAGTTATAAAATAATATCACAATGGCAAGATATATTGGCCCAAAATCGAAAATTGCAAGAAAATTTGGTGAACCTATCTATGGACCGGATAAACACCTTGAAAGGAAAAATTTTCCTCCGGGACAGCATGGTATAAACAAGAAGAGGAAGAAAACATCTGAATACGGTGTTCAGCTTAAGGAAAAACAGAAGGCAAAATATACATATGGTATGCTCGAGCGCCAGTTCCGTAATACTTTTGAGAAAGCTTCAAGGAGCAAGGGTGTTACGGGTGAGGTATTACTCCAGCTCCTGGAATCTCGTCTCGATAACGTGGTATTTCGTCTGGGTGTTGCTCCTTCAAGGGCAGCTGCCCGCCAGCTTGTATCGCACAGGCATATAACGGTTAACGGTCAAGTGGTTAATATACCTTCATTCCAGCTTAAGCCGGGCGATATTATCGGAGTTCGTGAAAAATCAAAATCTCTTGAGGCAATAGTCGACTCACTCACAACAAAGAAATATTCTAAACTTCCGTGGTTGGAGTGGGATGACGCACAGATGGCAGGTAAATTTATGAGCGTGCCTGAAAGAACTGATATCCCTGAAAATATCAAGGAACAGTTAATAGTTGAATTATATTCCAAGTAATAATAATATTAAGATAAATTCTATGGCCATTTTATCATTCCAGAAACCGGATAAAGTAATAATGCTGGAAGCGGATGAAAGACACGGAAAATTTGAATTCCGTCCGCTTGAACCTGGCTATGGTATTACTGTCGGTAATGCACTGAGAAGAATACTTCTCTCATCACTAGAGGGTTTTGCCATAACAACGGTTAAGATCGAAGGCATTGATCATGAGTTCTCTACTATTACTGGTGTTATGGAGGACGTAACGGAGATTATCCTTAACCTTAAACAGGTTCGTTTTAAAAGGATAGTCGATGATGTTGACCATGAAAAAGTCATCATAAAAATAAGTGGTCAGGATGTTTTTAAAGCCGGTAACCTGAATTCCTCACTAAGCAGTTTCGAGGTACTTAATCCCGATCTTGTTATCTTCAGGATGGAACCCGATGTTAAGCTGCAGGTTGAATTTTCAATTAACAAGGGAAGAGGTTATGTTCCTGCAGAAGAGAACGAACCGGTAGACAGTGAATTCGGTCTTATAGCAATAGATTCAATATTCACACCAATCCGTAATGTTAAATATTCTGTTGAGAACTATCGTGTCGAACAGAAGACCGACTACGAGAAACTGCTTTTCGAAATAGAAACAGACGGATCAATACATCCTAAGGATGCGCTTAAAGAAGCCGCTAAGATACTTATATATCATTTTATGCTCTTCTCCGATGAGAAGATAACTCTCGACTCGGACGATAAACTGGCAAACGAGGAGTTTGATGAGGAAGTTCTTCATATGAGACAGCTGCTTAAAACAAAACTTGTCGATCTCGACCTGTCGGTGAGAGCTCTTAACTGTCTTAAAGCTGCAGAAGTTGATACCCTGGGCGACCTTGTCAGGTTCAATAAAAACGACCTGCTAAAATTCAGGAACTTCGGGAAGAAATCTCTTACTGAGCTTGATGAGCTGCTCGA
>DATFLA010000476.1:0-2029 GCA_035268305.1 Bacteroidales bacterium
ACGACGGATTCTCAAGCATGCAGTATCTGAATACAGAGGAGCAGGTAACACGTTTGTACACAAATACGACTAACAGTAAAAACACCAATGGCGGTCTCTCAGGGAACATCGATTACCAGAAGACATATAAAAAGAAGGACAAGTCGCTGACCTTCTCATATAAACTCGATAACAACCCTTCAAAAACAAGATATACAACACAGGTTAACGGTGTGACTAATTACCCTACATACAACCAGTTGTCCAGGAATGTGGCGGTGGGAAGGGAACAAACATTCCAGGCTGATTATTACAACCCGGTGACAGACAAGCACCAGGTGGAAACAGGATTAAAATTCATTCTCCGGCAGAATACAAGTACATCCGAGACTTACCGCAATGATACCCTTGATCTCAGCTACGACAATAACCTGGATTATAATCAGTATATCCTCGGTGCCTATGCCGGATATGTTTTCAAATGGAAAAAACTGAGTACAAAAACGGGAATCAGACTTGAACGAACCTGGAATGATGGCATATCTAAGACATCGACAGGCAATACAGATTTTACAAACCGTCTCTTTAACCTTGTGCCTTATATAACTTTCTCATATATGCCTAAACCGGGAAGAAATATAAAGGTATCCTATACCCAACGTCTATCAAGGCCGGGTATATGGTATCTCAATCCATATGTAAACAATACCGATTCTATGAATATAAGGTATGGAAATCCCTCATTGGAAGCCGAAATAGCCCACTCCTTCGAGCTTGGTTACACTTTTTTCACACCCAAGTTCAATTTTTCAGCTACAGCTCATACATCCTTTATAAATAATTCAATTGAAAGCATATTCTCGGTACAGCCAAACGGCTCAACAGTAACCACCTACAAGAACATTGGTAAAAACCAGACATATGGTTTAAGTATGTATTTTTCTTACAGACCGACTAATAAAATCAGTATTTATTTTAACGGAAGCAGCAGTTATATTAAGCTGTCGGCCAATAATGGTTACTCCATTACAAATGATGGTTTCAACTATTATGGTTACCTGGGCGGTCGCTGGACTGTCTGGAAAGATATGTCCTTGAGTGGCAGTCTGGGCATGTTCTCAACAGGCGTTTCCCTCCAGTCGAAGAGTTTCCTGTATTCCTACACAAGTTTCGGTGTCTCACAATACCTGCTGAAAAAGAAGATTATGCTCAGCCTTTATGCCACCGACCCGTTCTGGTATCATAAAAGCTATAACTTCAAATCGTCAGATATCACATTTTCCCAGACAAGTAAATACACATACAGGGCACAAAATTTCAGATTCAGCCTTACATTCAATTTTGGCAAGATGGATACAAAGGTCAAGAAAGCCAGAAGGGGGATTAATAATGATGATTTAAAAAGTAAGGGTGAATCACAGGCTGGTACCGGGCAGCAATAAAAGGCACAGGCAGTTAAACAGCGATTGACCCATCCAAATGTAAGGGATTGGCAACAGGATTACTTACATATAAATTGTCTCCGAGCTTTTTCAGCATCTTAATATGCTCATTGACAGCTGTCAGGAAATTCCTGTTTACATGATAGGGCAATCCGTATTTTTGTGCGGTACTCTTTACAATCGGAGCCAGATTTTTATAGTGAATATGGCTGATATTCGGAAACAGGTGATGCACAACCTGATAGTTTAAACCTCCGATAAACCACGAAAATATTTTACTGTTGGGCGAGAAATCGCATGTCGTATATAACTGGTGAATGGCCCAATTATTAGTCATTACATTGTTATTGGAAGGCAAAGGATAGGTTGATGTAGGTACAACATGGGCAGTCTGAAAAATAGTACTTAAAATTATGCCACTTGTAAGATGCATTAATATGAATCCGCTGACTACCCAGAACCAGGATATGGGGAGTAATATTAACGGGAGAATGAGAAAGATGGCATAATATATTATTTTGGATAGTATCAGAACTGTTAAAAGAGACCTGAAACCTTTATCCGGACTCAGAACAACTCCCATTTTATTATAACCTGCCAGCCTTTTA
>DATFLA010000477.1:0-20598 GCA_035268305.1 Bacteroidales bacterium
CCTCAGGATAGTAAATTTCAGAAAACACAGCCAGTCTTTCCCCGGAAGTATGATATCTATAGCTGAGCCTGTTGGGTTCGTATTTTACAAGATATATTGTATCTCCGGCACTGGTGGGGTATTCGGATTGTTTCACCTGGCTTTTGAAAGTATCATTTACAATAGCAAATCTTGACGGGTCGAATATGTTAACAGCAGCCAGCTCCGAATTTGCATCTTTTACAAAATGTACCTTTTCATCAAACCAGGCATTTCCAAGTGCCCTGGGATTGGTAACAGGAGGAGCATCAGGACTATAAATGACATACTTGGCATTTAGCATATTAATAGCATAGGTACTGTCAAAGGCAAGCTGGAATTGTTTAATAGTCTGTGCTTTACTTGCAGTTCGTTGTATTGTGGCAAAATTTCTGATAAGTGAAGAATCAATAAGCTCCTGGTATCTCTGCAGTTTTGCCCCGTGATAACCACCAATAGAATGAAAGAAGTAGGATGTCGGAGTGTTGTCGTTGAAAGTCGAAACAGACAGGTTAAGAACCCTGAAATCCGATGTGTCCTTAAGGATGAGGCCATCGGCAAGTGTAGGTTTAAAACTTTTTTTATACGAGGATTGCATTTCAAACCTGTCTGCATTAAGGTATCTTTTATCTATTGTCCACAGGTCCAGAAGTACCAGTACTGTAAGTATGGCTATGGAGGGTCCGGCTTTTATCTTTCCAAGAGTATAAGCCAGGATTGTTCCCGAAGCCATAAGGATAAAAATCAGTGATCTGAAGGCATCGTTCTTAAGCAGTGTTTTTCGGTCATCAATAAGGGCTGTTGTAAGCCAGGCCGGGTATCCTCCTTCATAGGGCCCTATGAAAGAACCAGCTATCCCGGGGATAAATATAACAAGGAGAAGGAAGCCTCCTGTGACCGCAGTCGCAATTTTGATCCCTTTTAATATTTCACTTTTTTTGAGGTTCCCCTTATAAATATCCCTCAAGGCCAGGAATCCCAGCAAGGGTATACAAAACTCGGCTATAACGAGTATCATGGTAACAGCCCTGAACTTATTATACCCGGGGAAATAATTTATAAACAGATCTGAGAAGAACATGAAGTTCTTACCCCATGAAAGCATAATGGATAGTATTGTGGCTGATACCAGCCACCATTTCTCAGGTCCCTTGACAAGAATAAGCCCTAGGACAAACAGGAAAATAACAATTGCACCTACATAATGGGGACCGTCAGTACCCGGCTGGGTACCCCAGTATTCGCGCGTCTGGTTTAAAGCAGCTGCATTGTTATTTCTTGTTAATACTGTGGCTGTCTCAGAGGTACTGCTGAAGGGCTCACTTGATCCACCCTTGTAATCAGGGATGAGCATATTGAATGTCTCATCTATTCCATAACTCCAGAATGTGATATAATCTTTGTCCAGTCCGGTAGTCTTATTATTATCGCTGGTGACAAGGTCAGATTTCCCCCTGATTGAGTATTTCCCATACTGGTAGGTGGTATACAGACTAGCAAAATTTATTCCCACAGCAATTATAAATGGGATAATAAGGATGGCGGATGTCTTAAAGAACTTTGCTACCCGGTTTGTTTTTATTGAGTAAATAAGTTCAGTTATACCGAAAACAAGGAGGCACAAAAGTCCGTAATAAGTTATCTGCGGATGGTTGGCCTGTATCTCAAGGGCCAGAAAGAAAGCCGTCATCAATGCCCCTTTAACAGCGTCTTTTTTGTAAGCATAATAAATTCCGGCAATCATTGTGGGCATATAGGCAAGTGCTATGGCCTGTGTGTTATGTCCGGCCGCAAGAACCTGGAAGAAGAAGGAAGAAAGGCCATAGGCGATAGCCCCCGTAATAGACAGCCAGGGATTTAATCCGAAGATAATTAAGAGTATATAAAACCCAAGCATCGACAGGAATAGCACAGATACCGGCATCCTGAATGTACGCAGAAATGAATCGACATATTTAAAAAGATTACCGGGGTAATGTGTTGATATCAGGTATCCCGGCATACCACTGAAAATAGAGTTTGTCCATAGCGGGTCTTTCCCGTATTCCGCCCTGTAATCGCGGATCTCCTTCGAGTTTATCGTTGATACTGTTGAATCATTGGCTTTTAGTACTTTACCTTCCAGTACAGGATAAAAGTAAGCAAAAGAGATCACTATGAATGCTACAACTGCAACGATGTGAGGCAGGTATGACCGTGTAGTGTTTTTTATTTCCATTGGGTATTATTTTATTTTCATTATGGAACCTGTGACAAAAATATGCAATTAAGTGCAATATTTCATTGCAGCTAAATTGATACTTCCTGTAATTCGGAATTTAAACTGCTGTCTCAGCTCATTCATCATCTCCCATACCTCTTAATGTATTCAGATTGCTCCTCAGGTTTCTCAGGTTCGCCCATTTGATAATGAAACCTTTTATAGCTTGTAATTCAATGGTTTCATAGAAATTAAACAGGTAAAGAATGAAGGGGAAACTTATAAAGATCACTGTTTTTATGAAAAGGCGCGGGATTACTGCCATGTTATTCAGGAGAAGTCCGGAAAATGACAAAAGGGCACCTGTCAGCAGCATGATGACTATCTTCCCCATTTCATAGGGTACGTAATATTCTTTCTGGGAGAAATAATAGCATGCCAGCCAGTATGCAAACTGTGAAAAGAGGGTAGCCAGTGCTGCCCCGGTTATATCAAAAACGGGTATAAGAATTATATTTAGGGCAAGACTTAAAATGGTAGAGAAGATTACTATTATTCCTATTATCCTGGTCTTCTTGGCAATATGTAGACCATAGACAGTTACTTCCTTCATATTTACAAAAAAGATTGACAATGATAGAACAGGTATTATGATAACAGCTCCCCAGAAATCGCGTGAAGTGGTTATTACCTTGATCATTTCATAAGAGAAAAGAGACATCCCTATAACGGCAATCATCATAACCCAGGATGTGTACAGAAGGACTTTTGAATAGAATCTTTTATTATCAGGTGAATCAATCTTTTTAAACATCATTGGTGCAAGGGCCAGCCTTACCGAATCAACAAGAACAAGTTTTAAGACACTTGTAAGTTTAAAGGCAAGTGTGTACAAAGCTACTGATTTAAGAAGCGACATTGAGTTAAGAGAGAACCTGTCAATTGCGGCAAAAAGAGCAGCAGATACGTTTGCAATTAATAGAGGGAAACCATATGCGCTCATCTCCCTGAAGATGATCCGGCTGAAGAAAATACGACTGTTAGTAATTGTGTAACCGACCAGTAAAATAATTATAAAGGCATTCCCGATAACCTGTGCCAGGTATATACCTTTCAGACCCATCCCTTTTGAAATAATAAAATATAAGGTGAGAGAAAGGACAGTAATAAGCTTCAAAAGGTTTGTTATTGTATAGAGTACGGATCTCGACTGTAACCGCATAAGAGTATTTATTATGTTGTTGACAGCCTGAAGCCCGGAAGCCAGAATCACAAGTACTATAACACCCGACCAGTTAGTGGTTGAAAAGACAATCGATGAGAGGTTTCCGGATAGAGGAATAAGTACCAGGCAAAAAACAAAGGAGATTATTACCTGTGCTATTAAGGACATAAAAAAGATGCCTTTTTGGTTATCCCTGTGTTCTTTATCCCAGTACCATCTTGTCATACTTTGCGGCAATCCGGAAGCAAGAAGAGCTGTCAGCACCAGCCCCATGATCTCAAGAATACCGAGTACTCCGAATTGATCGGTTGTGAAGAACCTGGGATCGGTATATAAAGGAATCAGAATAAGGCCGACTATCTTAACTGCAATATTACCCAGACCATATACTATTGTGTCCTTGACCGATATTTTTATTGATTTTAGCATCTCAGATAATCCAGTGTTCTCAGTTAATTTATTTTACCCGAGATAATGATTGTATTAAAGTAATAAAAAGGATATACTATTTTTAGTCTGGCTGTCTGCCTGAACTTTCGCAGTACTAATTCGTAAGTTGTCAACCTCTCCAGGTTGGCATATGTAATTTGTTCTGGATTATACCCTGCTGATACCAGAATCTTTGAGATGGTGTAGGGAGTAAACCAAAAACGGTGATCGGAATTAATAATTTCCTTATATTTCTTCATGTTCATGTACTGTCGTTTATTATAAATGTTTGGTACCGTTATAATAAACCTGTCAATAAAATCACCAAACCTGCCTTTAAATGTCTTCAGGAACATAACAGGGTCATCCAGATGCTCAATTATTTCTCCGAAAACTACATAATCCCAATTTTCATCTGTTATAACCGGGAAGTCATCTGTAAGTATATTTCCACAAAAAACATTTGTATAACCCAGTTCGTTTTTCAGGTAATCAATACTTTCTTTATCAATGTCTATGCCCGCACATTTTATTGAACTATCCGTTATCAGCTTATGTAACCAGATATTGTTCTTAATTTTTTCATTAATTACCGATATATGGTCCGAACATCCTACATGGATAACACTTCTGTTATTAATGACCCGTGTTATAGCCAGTTCTCTCGAAACAACAGGATGCCTTGTTTTTTCAATATTAACAGCCAGTGTAGTCTGGAATAATTCTCCTTTAAGATATTTTAGAACTTCCTGGTTGATTTTCATAATTTATGATTCTGTTGATGATGCTAAGATACTATTTAGCTTTGTTATAAAATTGTGGTAATTGGAAGTAGCATTAAAATTATTTTCCCAGTTTTTCAGCGCATTATTCCTGTATATATTTCTTTCATTATCTGTCATATTTATAAAATATTCTATTTTATCAGCAAGTTCATCTGTTGAGAGATTCACAGGAAGCAGCTGGCCCGTACCCTCTGTAACCACTTCCTTAACACCTCCTACATCGGTTGCAATAACTGGTATTCCGAATGACTGTGCTTCCATTATGCTTACCGGAACTCCTTCAGTTGAGCTTGTATTTATAAATAAGTTGATGTTATTAGTACTGTAGTATTCCAATAATTTATGGTTCGGATACTGTCCCATAAAAGAATAAGAAATGTTTGTTTTTCTCCCTAGTTTTTCCTTAGCCAGTACTTCTATATCTTTCCGTAGAATGCCATCCCCGAAATGTACCCAGTGTATTTTTTTCCCGGGTCCGATCTTCTCAAGGGCATTAATGATAAGGTCGATTCTTTTTAATGCGAGAATGTTGGAACATGAAACTATATTGAATATCGACGGTTGGCGACCCGTGTAAATCGGCAAAGGTTCATTCCTGTTTACACCAAGACGCGATAAAATATAACCTGATTTATTTGTGCCGGTTTTATCAATGAAATATTGTTTCCCATGTTCAGAGATAAAAAAAATTGCATCAAGAGAGCTGGAAACAAGACTGTAAAGAGGCAGGTAAGAAAGCCTGTTCTTTTCTTCATAAAGATCACTTCCATGTGCTCTTGAAATCTTTATGCAATTGTCATAATGCAGCATTGCAATTGCATGAGCACTGGTTTTAAGCCAATAAGAATAGAAAACTATTTGCCCGTGAATGTTTTCTGACCTGAGCCTTTTATTTATAAAATCCTTAAGTTGAAGTCCTTTTATAATTTTCCTTATCAGGATTATCTTCTTTTTTACGGATAAACCTGATAATTTGTTTTTTCTGAAGGACAGTTCATCGTAGTAAGTCTTTAAAAATATGGATAAATTACTTGGGACCAAAAATAGTAATCTGGCATAACCGCTGACTTCCGTAGTGGGGTTAAACCTTATTATTGAGTAATTCCCGGGCGTATTCCTCGTTTTTTCATGGTGTACATCCTGTGCTATTATAATTACCTTATCGAAACCGGTCGTTATAACAGGCAATTCCGTTTCAAGGAATGGTTCTCCTGTGCCAAAAGGGTATTGAGAAGTTAATAGTACAAGTGTTCTCATAATATTTTTTCAACTCATCTTCTTTGAATTCTCAGCTTCAATATTTTTATACAATAAAACAAATCTGTCTTTTATCATTTTTGTATTATATTCTTCCTGTATGGCTTTCAGCCCGTTATGTCCCATTTCACATCTCAGACGAGGTTCATTTAATAGAGTAATGATGGCGTCTTTGAACTCGTTCATATTACTGAATACCAGGCCGCATTTATGCTTTGTGATAAGATCCTGCTGTGGCCTGCAGTCTGAGACCACCAATGGTTTGCTGCCCAGCATATATTCATAGATTTTATTTGCCACACCCGACTCATGCTGGGGATTTTTATGGAAAGGTGCAAGACATATATCACAGATTTCCAGATAGGAGAGAAGATCTGAAGAACTTATCCATGGAATATAATGAATTCTTCCGGCAATAGTTACATTACCAAGCATTTCAAAGAATCTTGCCTGGTCTTTTTTATCGATCGGTCCGATTACCAGGAAATTGATTTTCTGATTTTCTTTTACAAGACCGGTAAAGACAGATAAGGCATCGAAGATGCCTCTGCGTTCCGCAACAACTCCGTAATAAAACATTACAGGATAGGAATTTTCAAAAAAAGGACCTGGTCTCTTTTGTTTCTCATCCTTTCGCGAGGTAAGATCGGGTACATTGGGAATTACCTCGAATTTCTCCCTCCCAAGGAACTTATATTTTTTAAGCAATGAATCCCTGAAATAATTGCTCAAAACAATGATTCGGGTGGCATAAGAAAGATATTCTTTTTCCTTTTCCTTCCATTTAGCCGGTTGTGATATCCTGCTTCTGAAAAACCCTTTTGTCCAGTTATAGGTTTCAACAGTATATGGATAGTTCTCATGCAGGTCCAGTATTAAAGGGATTTTTTCCCCGGATCTTTCTATTCCTCGATAAATTGCCCTTGACATATAAAGGTCGTGTGTATGTATGATGTCAGGATTGTTACGTTTAATAAATTTCCTGGTATGATAGGTCCACAGCCATTCATAGACAGGTAGTGAGTTAAAGGCAAAGAAAATTATATCTTTAAGTTTTGCAGGGATATTTATCCTTATAATCTTAACACCATCGGCCGGGTTATTGTAGTCTTTTTTAAAACCGAAACACAAAACAGTCACATTGAAGTCACTTTCCCTGAGCATGGTAACTTCCCTAAGCACCCTTATGTCGTTATTGTACTCATTATCAACTATTACACCACAATTCATAATGTTATCCGGTTAGAGCAATAAAAATCAAGGCCGTTTAAAGGTAGGAAAATTTTGCAGTGAAATGCTCTTATAAGGGAAACTTAAAAAGAAAGCAACGAAGCAAGCTTTTCTGACAGCATTCTTCTGCTGAATGTTAATGGTGA
This sequence comes from Bacteroidales bacterium, assembly GCA_035268305.1. Taxonomy (GTDB): domain Bacteria; phylum Bacteroidota; class Bacteroidia; order Bacteroidales; family VadinHA17; genus LD21. The sequence goes on from DATFLA010000477.1 coordinate 7,291, forward strand.
AGATTCACTGACTGCATAGGTTTTATTACTGATATCCTCAAGGAACCGGGCCGTCCCTTCTGAATCAGAGTATCCGAATGTCTTTCCTTTACCGCTCTTCCTTAGTATAACAGAAGCATCACCATCAACAGGACCAAGACAAATCACGGGTTTCCCTGAAGCTATATATTCAAAGAGTTTTCCGGTGATTATACTCCGGTTGCTTTTATGATCGGGGATAATAAGAAGAAGTACATCTGATTCCATCATATATTTTATTACTGAATCGTGATCTACATACGGAATGAAAGATGTTACATTTTCAGGCAGGGTTTTTTCTATCAGCCCGGTCTGTTTGGGTGATACGGTCCCGATAAAACGTATCTTTAGTGTTTTTCCTTTCGAGATAAACATAGCCGTGGCATCCAGGAATGATTGAACAGGATAGGCATCCGACAGGGTACCTGTATAAGATATTGTGAATTCACTACATGGAGAATACCTGACATTCTTAAAATCGGATTCGTCATAACCATTCGTTACGACATTAGTTTTCTCCTCTATTCCCCCGGCCCTGGCGCAAAAGCTTTCTTTAAGCGATTCTCCCACAGTTATTATCCTGTCTGCATTGAGCAAAGTCTTTCTTTCATACCACGAATCAATATACCTGGCAATGGTGGTATGATAAAACTGCGAGTAGTAATAGATATCTGTCCATGGATCACGAAGATCTGCTATCCATTTTACTGAAGGGTATCTCTTTTTTAATTTCAGGCCGATCAGCTGCGTAGAGTGCGGCGGACTTGTGGTTATCACATGTTCTATGTTCTCCTCTTCCAGTAAACTGCAGGCTTTTCTAAAAGCATAACTGTTCCACCCCTTCCTGGGATCGGGGATGAAAAAATTACCCCTTATAAACCTTAGTATCTTGTTCTTAAGAGAGTTTTCAGCACTGTTGGCAAATCCGGCGGCAGGTATTCGTGACCGGTCCTTTTTGTAAATGCTGAAATAGTCTGTTGCCGGAGTAGTGATGACTCTGAGAGATCCGGGAATATCATTTACAAGGGAGTTGTCGGTTACAGGATATGCAGCATATTGAGGATCAACAGTCATTATCACAGGCTCCCACCCGAATTCGGGAAGGTACCTGGAAAATTTAAGCCAGCGTTGTACTCCAGCACCGCCACTCGGAGGCCAATAGTACGTTATTATGAGAACCCTCTTCATCTTAAAGCATCTTCAGGAGGCTTTGGATAGAGACCTTTTCTTGTATGATGTTCTTAAGTTGTTCAATATTAACTCTTTCCTGTTTCATGGAGTCGCGGTACCTGATCGTTACCGTATTATCTTCAACTGTCTGATGGTCGATTGTGATACAATATGGAGTACCGATAGCATCCTGTCTCCTGTAGCGTCTTCCGATTGAATCCTTATCATCGTACTGGCAATTAAAATCAAACCGGAGATCATTTATTATTTTTTGAGCAATTTCAGGAAGCCCGTCTTTCTTGACAAGAGGCATCACGGCCAGTTTCACAGGAGCGAGGAAAGATGGAAGCTTAAGTACAACGCGGGTATCTGATGTACCGTCATCTTTTTTCAGCTCTTCTTCGGTATAGGCTGCAGAGATAACCTGCAGAAACATCCTGTCAACACCTATTGATGTTTCAATGACATAAGGTACATATGATTCTCCCCTGTCGGGATCGAAATACTGGATTTTTTTCCCGCTGTATTGCTGATGCTGACTCAGGTCATAATTGGTCCTTGAATGGATGCCCTCAACTTCCTTGAAACCAAACGGGAACCGGAACTCTATATCTGAGGCTGCATTAGCATAATGGGCCAGCTTAATATGATCGTGGAAACGGTAGTTCTCTTCTCCGAAGCCAAGAGCCAGGTGCCATTTCATCCTTGTCTCTTTCCATTTTTTGAACCATTCAAGCTCTGTCCCGGGCTGAACAAAATATTGCATCTCCATCTGTTCGAACTCTCTCATACGGAAGATGAATTGCCGGGCTACGATCTCATTGCGGAAAGCTTTTCCTATCTGGGCTATACCGAATGGCAATTTCATCCTTCCTGTCTTCTGTACATTCAGGAAATTGACAAAAATACCCTGTGCTGTTTCAGGCCTGAGGTATATTTTATTCGCTCCTTCAGCAGTGGATCCCATTTCAGTTGAAAACATGAGATTGAACTGTCTTACATCTGTCCAGTTTCTTGTACCTGAGACAGGGCAAACAATTTCGTTGTCGATGATAATCTGTTTAAGTTCAGCAAGGTCCATGTCATTCATGGCCTTTGTAAACCTCGCGTTGAGTTGATCTATCTTCGTCTGGGTGTCAAGTACACGCTGGCTTGTCTCCCTGAATTTATGTTCGTCAAAAGCATCACCGAACCTCTTTCTTGCTTTTTCCACTTCCTTTGTGATCTTATCTTCAAGCTTTGCAAGTTGTTCTTCTATCAGCACATCAGCGCGGTATCTTTTTTTGGAATCCCTGTTGTCTATAAGCGGATCGTTAAAGGCGTCGACATGACCCGATGCTTTCCATGTGGCAGGATGCATGAAAATAGCCGCATCGAGACCGACTATATTGTCGTTTAAAAGGACCATGCTGTCCCACCAGTATTTCTTTATATTATTTTTTAATTCCACACCGTACTGTCCGTAATCATAGACTGCACTCAATCCGTCGTATATCTCACTCGAAGGAAATACATAACCATATTCCTTGCAGTGTGCAACCAATTTCCTGAAAACATCTTCCTGGGCCATATTATTTCTTTATTAAACTTTAGCGGAAGGCAAAAGTAATTCAAAATCTTTTGTTTTACAATTTTTAGAACACTGGTACAGGGAGCATTATATTATTACCAATGATCCTGATTTTAATCCTGTCAGGGATAATCCGGATTTTGTATATTTAGCCCTTGTTTTTTTGAAGATGAACTCCGCGTGTTTTCACAGTCGCAAACAAGAATGGCTATGTTATTTACATTTAGCTCCATGTTTATAGACAGGCAGGCATGTGAACTTCAGGATTAAAGTAGTCTAAGATGAAAAGAAAAACTGATTTCCTTGTAATAGGATCAGGAATAGCAGGTCTTACATTTGCCCTGAAAGCTGCAAAATCAGGTAAGGTTACAATAATTACCAAAGCCGGGATTGGTGATTCAAACACTAAATATGCCCAGGGAGGTATAGCAGCCGTATTCAGGGAACCGGATAATTTTGAGAAACATGTCAGGGATACTCTTATAGCCGGTGGCGGGCTATGTAACGAAGAGGTTGTCAGGCGTGTTGTGGAGGAAGCTCCGGAACGTATCAGGGATCTTATTGAACTGGGTGTGCCTTTTGATAAAAACGAAGACGGCAGCTATGATCTTGCACGCGAAGGTGGTCATACGGAGTACCGTATACTTCATCATAAGGATATTACAGGTGATGCTATTGAGAAAACACTTATTGATCGTGTCAGGCAGGAGCCATCAATAGAGATACTCGAACATCATTTTGCGATAGATATCCTTACCCAGCATCACCTTGGCGAAATAGTCAAGAAAAATTATCCCGGTGTGAAATGTTATGGTGCCTATGTGGCAAACCTTAAAAAACAGGAGGTTATAACATATCTCGCCAGGGTAACGGTGATTGCAACAGGGGGAATGGGTAATGTTTACATGACAACCACAAACCCCGAAGTAGCTACAGGTGACGGTGTGGCAATGGTTTACAGGGCAAAGGGTGTTATAGAGAATATGGAGTTTGTTCAGTTCCATCCCACCTCGCTCTGGGATCCCAATTCAAGACCGTCTTTTCTTATTACGGAAGCTTTACGGGGTTATGGCGCTGTGCTCAGGAATATGTCAGGTGAACAGTTTATGAGCAGGTACGACAGCAGGGGATCGCTGGCACCACGTGATATTGTTGCCAGGGCAATAGATAATGAAATGAAAATATGGGGCGACGACCATGTATGGCTCGATTGTACACACCTGGTCAAAGAAGGACTTACAGACCATTTTCCGAACATATACGACCATTGCAGGGAGAAAGGGACAGACATAACAAAAGATATGATCCCGGTTGTGCCGGCTGCTCATTATTCCTGTGGCGGTATAAAGGTTGACAAAAACGGGCAGAGCAGCATCGACAGGCTTTATGCTCTGGGTGAGGTTTCATCGACAGGACTTCACGGGGCAAACAGACTCGCTTCCAACTCGCTTATCGAAGCTGCCGTTTATTCTCACAGAGCAGCTGCTCATGCCGGCGATCGAATATCACAGTTATCTTTTGAGGAGAAGATACCGGACTGGGATTATAAAGGGACAACACACCTGGAGGAAATGGTTCTCGTCACCCAGAATTACAGGGAGGTACAGATGATTATGAGTAATTACGTGGGAATAGTGAGATCCGACCTGCGCCTTGAAAGAGCCCTGGTGCGCCTCGAAATAATTTATAAAGAGAATGAGAGCCTTTATAAGCGGTCACTCATTTCCCAAAAAATAGTTGAACTCAGGAATCTTATTAACGTAGGCTATATAATAATAAAAATGGCAGCTAACAGGAATGAAAGTGTTGGCCTGCACTATTCAATTGACCACCCTAAAACAGGTGTGTCGGAATTCTGATAAACTCTATTGCTTATGAACCATCTGGAGTCTTCTTTTAATGGCAAAAATAACTTCTGGAGATATGTTATTATGTTTGTCACTGTTTTTCTTGTATCCAACAGTATCGGCGCCATCCCTCTCATTATTGTTATGGTTGTAAGATCATTGTCTGATCCGTCAGTTATGTCACATCTTGCTGCTCACCCAAATGATCTTAGTGTGCTGGGTCTTGATAAGAATGTATCGCTTATACTGATGCTTTTCCCTTTTATTGCGTCCCTTGTTGCATTTATTCTGCTGGTCAAACCATTGAATGGAAGGAAGATAAAAACAATAATAAATGGTACTTCCGTAATAAGGTGGAATCATTTCTTTATCTCCGGATTTGTATGGTTGCTTCTTTCAATGGTTTATCTGTTTGTTTATCTGAAGGCAGATCCATCCAATTTTGTGCTCAATAATGCTACTCTTTCCCTTGTGGTGCTTACAATTGTTTCTTTAGCTTTCATCCCCTTCCAGGCTGCTTTCGAAGAGGTCCTTTTCCGGGGTTATCTTATGCAGGGTTTTGCTGTTATGGTCAGGAACAGGTGGTTCCCGCTTATTATGACGTCTGTTATGTTCGGACTTATGCATTCCCTTAATCCCGAGGTTAAAGATTACGGGTTTCTTACAATGATGCCGCAGTATTTTGTGTTCGGCCTCGTCTTTGGCATAACAACTATACTTGATGATGGCATAGAGGCATCTATGGGAGCTCATGCTGCGAATAATATTTTCCTGTGTGTGATGGTAACAAATCGTTCATCTGCTTTGCAGACCGATGCTCTTTTTACCCAGCTTAAAATGGTGCCATGGACGGAACTGGCGGGACTTGCAATGAGTGGTGTCCTGTTCATCTTTATCCTTTCAAAAATATTCAGATGGGGAAAATTCTCACTCATATTTGAAAAAATACACATCTGACAGCAAGTTTTCCGATTTCCGGCTGTCTAATAGAAAAATATAAATTAGTATTTACTATTGCCGGATACATTGGGTAATAACGTGGACTATACGAATGATTCAGACCTGACTGAAGGTATTATTGCCGGATCTGAGGATGCTTACAGGTATCTTATTAATAAATACCAGCAAATTGTTTTCAGAACGGTTATGGGTTTTATCCATTCCGAGCCCGATGCCGAGGATATTACCCAGGAGGTATTTATTGAAGTATTCAGGTCTGTGGGTAAATTTCGCAGGGAATCAGGATTGGCAACATGGATATACAGGATTGCAGTCAATAAATCAATAAATTTTCACAGGGCCGGCAGAAGAAGAAAAATTGTTTCATTTTTTGATCTTAATGCCGGGGAAGTACCAGGGATGAATCATGAGCCTGTTGCTCCGGATGATATGAATCCGGGCACTGAAATAGACAGGTCGGAACATGCAGCTGAAATACAAAAAGCGCTCGATAGTCTTCCTCATAAACAGCATACAGCATTTATCCTGAGTAAATACGATGACCTTTCATACCAGGAAATCGCATCTGTGATGAACACTACTGTGCCCTCTGTAGAATCCCTGTTATTCAGGGCCAGGCGCAGCCTTAAGAAAAAACTATATTTATATTTCAAAAAAAGTTTCTGAATAAGCGCAAGTATTTGGAAACTTCAATGTCTAAATTAAAAAGGAAAAATCATGAATTGCAGGAATTACAGAACAGACATTTTATTATATGCAGAAGGCCTGCTCGATAAAGAGAAAAGCCAGGCTCTTGAATCGCATATGAAAGAATGCAGCGAATGCAGGTCATTCATGACTTATGTAAAAGCATCATTTAAGCTGATTCAGTCGGAAAAGAATGCTGAACCGAATCCATTCCTGGCTACCAGGATACTGAATGAGATGGATAGCAGAAGGCAGCCTGTACCTCCTGTGAAAAGATGGGTGCCTGCTTTTGCATTTGTAATTCTGTTAATTGCAGCTGTTATCGGAGGAATTAACCTTGGAAAACTTTATTCTCGGACAATCCTTTCAAATACAAATGAATTGCAGGAGGAGATGAGCTATTTCGATGATCTTGAGCAGGAACAGATTGAGACTTTTTTCATGACATCAAATGAAACAGGCAATGAATAAGACAAGGTTACTAATATGGATAATAATAATTCTTGTCGCTGTTAATGTGGCAGCAATTATATCAGGAATCGTTTTCACTTCGGAAAGGAAGGATGACCTGCCGGTAAGGACAAATATACCTTATAACCGAAGGGCAGATGTCTTCAGGGGTCAGCTTGGCCTCAACGATTCCCAGAAGGAAAAGTTCATTGTTTTTAACAGGGAATTTAACCAGCGGGCAAGGGCTATAACAGGGAAGATGAATTCTTTAAGATTTCATATGGTTGAGGAAATGGCCGCTCCCCATCCCGACAGGACCAGGATAGATTCAATATGTGTTGATATAGGCATGCTGCATACCGAGCTTAAGAGAGCAACGGTAGACTATTATCTGAAAATGAAAAGTGTTTGTACCCCTGAACAGCAACTTGAGCTTAACCGGTTCTTTGAAAGAATAATAAATGCCGATAATGGTGAAGGTATGTTACCGGGTCGTGGCAGGCAGGGCAGAGGACCGGGGATGGGCCGTGTCAGGCAGAATCAGAGAAGATCAATGTTCAATTAAATAAATATCGAATTCATGAAAAGTAAAGTAAAAACAATGGGATTATTGCTAGGCATAATGCTGGCAGGATCTCTTATGGTACAGGGACAGAACGCTGGTGTCCAGCCTTTCTACAGGAACAGGGCCTTTAACAGGATTCCTGACCTGACAGATAAACAGAAAACGGAGCTTACTGCTCTCTCTCAGAAACACTGGGTTAAAATGGACACTCTCAGGGCCCGGATGTTCAGGACAACAAATATTCAGAAAAGAGGAGACATCGCAAGAGATATCCAGATAGAGAAGGATACTCACAGGCAGGATGTTCTGAATCTTCTTACTGATAATCAAAAGGAAGCATTTAATGCAAATGGGAGAGGAATGCGCGGACCGTTGTATGGTCAGTATGGAAGGAGAGGTCAGGGCATGGGGCCAGGCACTGGCAGGGATATGAAACCCGGACGTGGAATAGGACCAGGCAGAGGTGATTACGGCATGCGTGGTCACAGAAGAGGCATGGGACCGGGAATGAACCGCGGTAATTGCCCGATGTGGCAGGATGGCGGACGTGGAACATGGCAGTAAGAGCCCGTTTTTGAAACAACAGACAAAAGAGGTTGCCCCGGAAGTTTATACATACTTTTGAGGCATCCTCTTTTTTTGTTGCCCCGGTTTAAAAAGGATTTTATAAATCATATACTGATGTCTGATCTTCACTCCTGAAATCACCCCATTTATCCTTTATCTCGTTAATGATTTTCTTAATCGTTTCAGTATCTGTTTCTGTAAGCAGTCTGAGCCTGGTCTCCTTAAAATGAGGGATTCCTTTAAAGTAATTTGAGAAATGCCTGCGCATCTCAAAAACTGACCTTTTCCCTTCTTTGAATTCAAGTGATTTTTCAAAATGAAATAGTGCAATATCCGCTTTTTCACTTACAGTAGGTTCCGGTAAAATTTCCCCTGTTACAAGGTAGTGCCTGATGTCTCTGAATATCCATGGTCTTCCGACAGATGCACGTCCTATCATAATGCCGTCAACTCCATACCTTGTGAACATCTCCTTTGCCCTTACAGGTCCGTCAATATCACCATTGCCGATAATTGGTATCATGATGCCCGGATCACTTTTAACCTTCCCGATAAGTGTCCAGTCTGCCTTCCCTTTATATAACTGTGCCCTCGTCCGTCCATGTATTGTAAGAGCTTTTATTCCTGTATCCTGGAGCCTTTCAGCAATCTCCTCTATATTCTTATTTTCATCATCCCATCCCAGTCTGGTCTTTACTGTTACTGGTAGCCTGACAGCTTTAACTATGGCCTCAGTCATTTCAACCATTAACGGGATATTTCTCAGCAGTCCTGCCCCTGCTCCCCTGTTGGCTATTTTTTTCACAGGACAGCCGAAGTTGATATCTATCATTTCGGGCTGAGCCTCTTCTGCGATAAGAGCTGCTTCCACCATGGCAGGGATGAGGTGTCCGTACAACTGGATTCCTATAGGACGTTCGTAGTCAAAAATATCGAGTTTCTTTACACTTTTCTCCCCGTCCCTTATCAGACCGTCGGAGGAAATGAACTCGGTGTACATCACATCTGCCCCCAGCTTTTTACATACCATCCTGAACGAAGGATCGGTTATATCCTCCATCGGTGCAAGGAACAAAGGGTAGTCGCCAAGTGTTATGTTACCTATAGTCAATAATTTATGATTTAAATAACTAAAATATTAACTTTGACCGGCATCTGTGCGGTCATGTTGTCTTACAGGTTGCAAAATTAATAAAATGGGCGGTAACATACATAAACTGAATTTATCCGGATTTTCTCCTTTTGTACAGTTGATAATCTCGCTTGCCATTGTACTGGGTATCGGGATACTGCTTATGTTATTATTGCTTATACCGGGATTTCTAATTTTCCATTCCGACCTGTCCGGATTAGTCTCATTATCAGGTGCTGCCGGTCAGGAAGATATTGACTTCCTTCGGTATATGCTTATTGTACAGGACATTGCCCTGTTTATTGTACCTTCTCTTATAATAATGATACTCCTGCGTAGTGAGAATCAGAGTGGACTTAGTGATCTTAAACTTCCACGTACAGGTGATCTGGTACTTGTGATACTACTTGCCTTTTCCCTTATTCCAATAACTGATTTTACAGGCAGGTTGAATGCCGGATTGCACCTTCCACAATGGATGTCGGGACTGGAACAGAAAATGGTAAAAATGGAAGATGATGCAGACGGAATGATAGATCGCCTGATAGTATCGGAAAATATCCGTACTCTGGCAATGAATCTTTTTATGATAGCTTTGCTGCCTGCTGTTGGAGAAGAATTTATTTTCAGGGGTGTTTTTCAGAAAATACTTCAACGTCTGTTCCATTCAGGAAACGGAGCTGTATGGGTTACTGCTGTTATTTTCAGTGCAATTCACTTTCAGTTCCTTGGGTTTATTCCCAGGCTTATCCTCGGATTGGTATTCGGATACCTGTTTTTGTGGAGTGGTAACTTATGGCTTTCCATACTGGCACATTTTGTTAACAATGCTATACCGGTTGTGGGGACTTACCTGCATTTTTATGAGAACTCATATCAGCCGGTAGGAATGCCTTCATGGAACCAGGCTCTTTTACTTTTGTTTCCTGTAATTGTATGTGCCGGCATATTATTTTATGTCAGGAATACACACAGGGGACAGAATATAAACGAGATAAATGAGACACCATAATTGCGGGAAGTATCCCGACAAAATGTTGATCAGCCTTGGGAGCCCGGAGCTGACATTATTCCCCTGTATCTGCCTTTTCTTTTTCCAGTTCTCCCTTGCGATAAAAATATACAAGACCATATGATTCATTGGCTTCTTTCCGGATATCCTCATCCAGATGCGAATGAGAAGCTTCAACTTCATTCCACAGGTGTAGAATAATATCATCCGCTTCTTTGCGAAATTCATTGACATTTTCAGCAAGATCGGAGGTCCTTTTCGATAAGGTATTATTAAATGTCCATGATTCAAGGAAGTTTTCAAATCTTACTTTAACGACGGCTATTGTTGGATTTGTAATAGGACTTCCACCTTTGCGTATTCTGAATTCTTCGCCTTCAATGATCCTTCTTCCCCATGTCATAAGATCATTTTCAGAATTAAATGATGGTACTACTGAGTCGTCTGTTGCAAGTCCGAAATAGGCCCTTGTTTCAGCAGGTAAGTCTCCCCTGTATATGGCCATATTCATAACCCTTACAAAATGGGTAAGATATAGTTTTGCTTTACGCAGGGTCTCACTATAATCCTTGCTTTTCTTATTCTGCGAGGCAAGTGACTGCCTGTAGAGCTGTATATGATGTTCGAACAGCGGCAGGAATTTTTGAAGTTTAACTATTGTTTTAGCAGAGATAGACACTTTGTGCGGCGGCTTCTCCTTTCCTTTTTGTAAGGCTGTTTTCATCGCCCTGATACGGGCCGTATCGGTGTTTGGCAATCTTCTGTAGGGCATAACAGGAAGAATTTGATAGGTGTAACATGTAGGTAGCAGATGCGAATATAATAAAAAAAATCAAATTAAAAGGGCATTCGCCGGATAAATGTTTTGATTATTAATTTGTTTTGCAAGAAATGCATAAGTTATGGCAGAAGAACGGACGGCTTGTACAGACCAGATGAATGCCCGGCTTTTTGTTTATTGTAACATTTACAGGGATCAAATCCTGGCCAGGACAAGGAATGTTGCATGCAGTGAGATAGTAAGTATCAGGTACAGATTTCTGGCTTTTTCAGAAGATAATCCTGCAAATTTATATTTGATTGATGAAGTGTGGCAACCAGCCAGGCAGTCTCCGCATAAAGTACATGTGAGCCCCGGCCTCGACCTGTGTATATCATCTGCGTTAAGAGCATCATATTTGCAATATCGGGTACATCCCATACAAAGGGTACAGCTGCTGTCAATATACATTCTGAATGGATTGACATGTTTCAAAATGTTTACAATTGAACCTATTGGGCAGAACATAACACAATGAACCATTTTTCCCCTTTTCCCTGAGACCAGTATCATTATTAATATTCCGGCAATACCGAAAGCTCCAGCAATAATTGTAGTGATAAGAACAGGGACCTTAAGCCAGCGAAGCATTATTGCAGCAGCAATTACCAGCAGGAAGACTGTTGATTTGATGGCTGCTTTATGTCTGAGTATGTTTCTGCCTGTCTTTTTCCCGGAAACCAGGTTGTCAAATGCCCCGAAATAACAAAGCTGGCTGCACCAGGCCGGTCCGGTGAGAATGATAGTGCTAATGAAAAGTATAGTCATTACTGATAACTCTCCCCTGTAAACGGGACCTGCAACGATCATCATAGGGACAGGCAGGTGTAACTTCCCTGTCATAAGAAATTTTTCAGCGCCTGAAATTCCGATTATCAGCTGTGAAAAGAACACAAACGAAAAAATTGTCCATGTGATCCTTCTCCATTTTGGCCCTTTAAGCGGATCCTGCATCTTGTAAGCCACGAATGATCCGTAGAGGGCAGCAAGCAGTATCTCAGCCCAGCCGGCCCCCGGAATGAACCTTTCTGCAAGGAGCATAGGCGTTGGTACTTTGATAATGACAAATGAAAGGAGAGTAAATACTATGAAAAAAACTATAACCGGGACTATATATTTGTTTTTTGTCATTTTGTTGTCTTAATGTTATTTGTTTCTTTTTCGTAAATCTTTAATGCCAGTATTCCTATAGTCTCTTCCGACAAAAGATTATTAAGGGAATTTCGTATTCCTGCATATTTATAATGAAGAGGACATGGATTATTCTCATCACACTGCTTCAGACCAAAAACACATCCGTTTAATGATCTTCCACCTTCAATAGCAGTAACAAGCTTTGAAAGAGGCACTTCCGGTTTGTTTTCATCAAAGAAAAAACCGCCACCCTTACCTTTCATCGATTCGAGGAATCCCGATCTGACAAGACGCTGTAAAATTTTGGCAACAAAAAATGGAGGGGCATCAATTTCCTTTGCTATTTCTGTTGTCCCGGGCCTTCTTTTCTTAATGTTCTGAAGCTTTATATAAACAAGGGCCCTGATGGCATATTCCGTTTCTTTATTGAACATTTTAGCCTGCTTTTTTAATAATTATGTGCCTGCAAATATAAAAAAAATATTTACAAATTACCAAAAGACCTTTTTGTCTTTTAATAAATAGTTTTTATATTTGTCCGCATAAAAACTCAAAATATGGAAAAGGATATAACTATAGGACAGATTGTTGTCAGAGACTACAGAACAGCAGCCATATTCAGGGATTATGATATTGATTTTTGCTGTGGCGGACAGAGATACCTGTCAGATGTATGCTATGAGAAAGGGATTGACAGTGCTGAGCTTGCAGAGAGGCTTGATGAGGTCTTATTAAAGGCTGACAGGCCCGGTGATGATTTTAAAGAGCTTAGTATTGATTCACTCTGTGATTATATAGTGCGGGTTCATCACGGATATATTTTGAAAACCCTTCCTGATCTTAGGGTGTATACCGGTAAGATAGCGGAGGTACATGGAGGTAATCATAAGGAACTGTTAGAAATAGCAGAAATTTTCAGCAGGACCGGAGATGAACTACTTATTCATTTGGAGAAAGAAGAGGGAATAATATTTCCATCTGTTAAAAAGCTATCGGGAAGTGATTCGTCTGGAGCAGCAGTTATCCTGGGAAAGGAACTTGAAAACCTTGTTAAAGAGCATGAGGATGCGGGATCTGCCATGGCTTATATAAGGAAGATTTCAGGCGGATATTTTGTGCCGGAAGATGGATGTAACACATGGCGTGTCGCGTATAGTATGCTTGAAAATTTTGAAGATGATCTTCATATGCATGTTCACCTTGAGAATAATATTCTATTTCCCTCAGTTTCAGAAATAATTAAAAACATAAAATAATGAAAACAGCTACAAAAAACCTTGAAAATGATCATGATCACATCCTGCGACTTATTGATGTGATGGAACACATATCGGGAATGCCGCAACCTGATGTCGGCCATCTTGAGAGTATTGTAG
>DATFLA010000478.1:0-2898 GCA_035268305.1 Bacteroidales bacterium
AAGTACAATTTATATATGGCAACGGACCCGGATTCTATTCCCACGGAGATACAATTCCCGGGAGACTCGCTGAATCGCTCACAGACAAAATCGATACTGAACTTCTGCCTGTCAAGGATAAGCTTGAAAGCCTTGTAGTAAGAATAGACAGCGTACTGTCGTCTGTTGATGCTGTTATGGATGTTAACTTCCGGAACGACATGAGGGAGACAATGTCAAATATTAATGGTACCACCAAAAGCATCAATAATATACTCGGATCAAAAGAGAAGGACCTGGAAGCAACTCTCGAAAACATAAACAGGTTTTCAGCTATGCTGGCGGGTAATACAGATAAGATGAATAATACCTTTACTAATCTCTCGTCAATATCTGATACACTTGCAGCAGCTGATATATACGGCTCAATAAATAACCTCAGGAAAAGTCTTGAACAGGCATCAGCATTAATGCATAAAATGAATGACGGGAAAGGCTCTGCAGGTCAATTCTTTACAAACGACTCACTGTATATGAACCTGAATAACAGTCTCGAGAGTCTTAATTTACTGCTGCAGGATCTTAAAGAGAATCCCAGGAGATATGTACATTTTTCTGTTTTCGGAAAAAAATAGCAAAATCCCTAAATTTTTTTTAAATTTCAGAGTATCTTTAAATTAAAATTCAGGGGGAAACCACAAGACAATATAATACTAATTCTCACGGTTCCCTGTTGATTTTTGAGCAGAAATCCATAATAAATTGTTATACACTGACAAATTCCGGATATGCTGCGTAAATTATTCGATATCAGCCAGTTATTTCAATAAAAAAAATTTTCTTATAAGTTACTGATCATTAAAAACATATACTTTTTTTGAAAAAGTCAAGTAAAAAAAATTTTTTTTATTAGTTTTTTTTTTACAAATATTGCTAACCGAATCAGCGAGATTCAAACCTTATACTATTAAAAAAACCAAATTCAATGAGCAAGTCACATAATGACGTTTGGAATAACTGTCTGCAGATAATCAGGGATATTATTCCATCCATCAGTTACAAGACCTGGTTTGAGCCGATCATTCCCCTTAAACTTGAAAACAATGTTCTGACGATTCAGGTGCCAAGTCCTTTCTTCTATGAATACCTGGAAGAACAGTACATTGACATTTTAAGGAAGACGCTCAGAAGGGAGATTGGTGCTGATGCCAAGCTCGAGTACAACGTCGTTATGGAAAATTCGAACTATTCTGACGGCAAACCATATACAGTCAGGTATCCATCAAGGAATAAGACAGATCTTAATAATAAGCCTGTACAGGTTCCTTTTGACGCTGCTCAACCATCAATAAAGAATCCATTCGTCATACCGGGAATAAAGAAAGTACATTTTGACCCGAAGCTTAATCCTGATTACAATTTCAATAATTATGTAGAAGGTGAATGTAACAGGCTGGCACGCTCTGCAGGAATTGCGGTTGGAAATAATCCCGGCGGTACGGCTTTCAACCCTTTGATGATTTATGGTGATTCAGGATTGGGGAAAACCCACCTGGCACAGGCTATAGGGATACTTGTAAAAGAAAAGCATCCCGACAAAACTGTCCTGTATGTTAATGCCAACAAATTCCAGACTCAGTTCACTGATTCTGTCAGGAATAATAACAAAAACGACTTCCTTCATTTCTACCAGATGATAGATGTTCTGATCCTGGATGATGTTCATGAATTTGCCGGTAAAGAAAAGACTCAGGATATCTTTTTTCACATCTTCAATCATCTTCACCAGTCAGGTAAACAGCTGATTCTTACCTGCGACAGGCCTCCTGTTGAATTACAGGGCATGGAGCAAAGAGTCCTTTCGCGTTTCAAATGGGGGCTTCAGGCCGATCTCCAGAGACCCGACTATGAAACACGACTGGCTATCCTAAGGAAGAAAGCATATAATGACGGCATTGAACTGCCTGACGAAATATTTGAATACCTGGCAGCCAATATTTCCAATAATATAAGAGAGCTGGAAGCTGTTCTTATTTCACTTTATGCCCAGTCAACACTTAACAGGAAGGAGATAACTCTCGATCTGGCCAGGATGATGGTTGAGAAACTTATCAGTACTACACGCAGGGAGATAACAATAGAATATATCCAGAAGATAGTATGTGATTATTACAAGATACCTATCGATCTTATACAGGGAAAAACAAGGAAAAGAGAGATAGTACAGGCCCGCCAGGTATCTATGTATTTCTCTAAAAGTCTTACCAAGGCATCGCTTGCCAGTATCGGATCGCACATAGGCGGCAAGGATCATGCAACCGTCCTTCATGCCTGCAAGACAGTAAACAACCTTATCGATACTGATAAACATTTCAGAAACCAGATAAACGAAATAGAGAAAAAACTAAAAGTATGAATATGGATACCAATAAGCTGACAGAGAAGTTTTTTCAAAAATTTGGCAACAGGGATCACAAACCTGTTCTTTTTTTCTCTCCCGGAAGAGTTAATCTTATCGGAGAACATACAGACTATAACGGCGGCTTTGTTTTTCCCTGCGCATTAAATTACGGTACATATCTGCTGGCTCGTAAAACAGGAGACAAAACACTAAAATTCAGTACTCTCAACTTCGATGAGGATATGACAGCCGAACTCGACGGACTTTTCACCAATACGGGCAAAAAATGGATTAACTACCCGCTTGGTGTCATAAATGAATTTTTAAAGAAAGACACGGAGCTGACGGGCCTTGAGCTGATGTATTACGGTGATGTTCCTAATGGTGCAGGTCTGTCCTCTTCTGCCTCAATTGAAATGGTTACTGCTGTTGCACTGAATGATTTTTACCTGGCCGGCATTGGAACCATGGAACTCGTTAAGATGAGCCAGAGAGCAGAAAATGAATTTGTAGGTATG
>DATFLA010000479.1:0-6262 GCA_035268305.1 Bacteroidales bacterium
CCAGAATGGTGATATTCATATGACTTCCAGCGGTGGTGGAGTAACACTTGATGAGGCCTACGGTAACGTTTATGCCCGTAGTTCCGGAGGCGGTGTCCATCTTAACAATATACATGGTGATGTGGATGCGGGCAGCAGCGGTGGCGGTGTTGGCGTTACCGGTGAAGCCGCGGAAGTGCGCGCTACATCGAGTGGAGGACCGGTAAGGGTCAATATTTCGGGATTAAGCAGGGAAATATACCTGCAGTCAAGCGGCGGTGGCATTGACGCCACTTTAAAAAACGGCGATAAGCCCGGAATGGACCTTGACCTGAGTGCTGACAAGGTTAATATTGAACTCCGCAATTTTTCAGGTAAAATTGAAAAAGACCGCGTTAAAGGGACACTGAATGGTGGTGGAATTCCTGTCTATATGCATTCGAGTGGTGGTAATGTTAATGTAAGGTTTGAAGATTAGAAGAAGGTAACGGACCCAGAATGCAGGACGAATGATGTAAGACACCTGACACAAGGAAGTGTAATCTCAAATAATCGACCAACCTATTAATATAGATGGTAGTAAGAAACACTACGAATATAATACATGGGAAAATTCTTGTTTTTTATTAAAGTAAATATCAGGAACCTGTTCACTAACAGGAAATTCACCTGGATAAATATTATCGGGTTATCTGTCGGTGTGACCATAAGTCTGCTTATTCTTATGTATGTAAGATACGAGACCTCTTTTGACAGCTTTAATACCAATACAGGAAATATATACAGAGTATTAACAGGAAATCTGCAGGACGGGACGGTCAGTGCAACAACACCACTGGCATTATCAGATGTCCTTAAGAAGGATTATCCTGAGCTGGACAAGGTAGTATCACTTATGGGCGCATACTTCGACCTGAAGACCGGACAGGAAAGATTTGACAACTTGAAAGGAGCAATCGTTGAGAAAAAATTCTTCAGTCTCTTTGGCTTTCCTCTTATCAGCGGCAACCTGGCAGAACTTTTTAATAGTCCTTATGAAGCTGTAGTTACAATAAAGACGGCTGAGAAAATGTATGGAACAACTGATGTGCTGGGAAAAACATTCGAGATGAATAATTCAGTATTCAAAATAACAGGAGTCATAAATACAATGCCTTCCAACTCGACTTTGAATTACGACTATTTCCTTTCAGATACATACAGGTATTTAGCTTTCCCTGATTTAAAGGACAGGTGGTATCATTTTGGACTGAGGACTTATGTGACTTTTAAGGCAGGGAAGGAACCGGCAGGTTTCGAACAGAAACTGAAGAGTATAGAGGCCACATATTATCCCGATTTTATGAAAGGCAGGAATAAATATATTATAAAGCCTTTCAAGGGCAGCCACCTTGATGCCACAGTAGCAGATAATGAAATACCCCCTGTTAACCCGTTATATCTCTGGCTGTTGTCAGCAATTGCTCTGGGAATACTGGTGATAGCATGCCTGAATTTCATGAACATAACAACCGCAGATGCATCGAGAAGAAGTGTTGAAACTGCTATTAAGAAGGTAAGCGGTGCCTCCCCCGGCATGCTGGTCGGGGACCTGATGGCAGAGATATCATTTCTGGTCTTCATAAGCCTGATGATATCATTCCTTGGTGTTTACCTTTTAATGCCACTATTTGACAGGCTTATTGAAAAAGACATTACCGTTAACCTCTCTGATCCTGTCCTCTGGACAGGAATTATATGTTTCGGTATTTTGTCGGTTTGTATTGCCGGATTATATCCGTCTGTAAAATTGTCGAAACCTTCGCCGGTAAAGGTATTATTGCAAAAAAGGACAGATGAAAGGCACAGGCTTACTTTCAGGAAGAGTTTTGTAATTCTTCAGTTCACGCTTACGGTCATTCTTGCTATAGTCCAGGTTTTCATTATTAAGCAGATAGGCTTTATGAAAAATCACGATACGGGATTTAGCAGGAACAACCTGATCACGATCCCGGTAAGGTCAGTTGGCAATACAGGAGAAGAAAGGATGAAGAACACCAACCTTTTTGTACAGGAACTTGAGAAATACCAGTCACAGTACGGCTACGGAATACCGACAATAACAGAGTTTGTCCCTGGTTTCGGGTTCAGGAATTTGTTCAAGATTTATCCCGACGGTCAGGGTTTTGAAGATGGTATGGAGCTGCTGTCGTGTGATGTGGATCAGAATTTCCCTGAGGTCTTTGGAATGAAAATCATCAGGGGTCGTTTCTTTTCGAAAGAGTATCCAACAGATGCTGACGCGCTTGTTATTAACGAGACCGCCTGGAAGAAATTCGGATGGCATTCCCTTGAAAATAAGAGTATAGGTCTTATCTGGAAGGAAAACCGCAAGCATGTCATAGGGGTTATAAACGATATAAATGTAAAATCGCTCCAGTACCCGGTACAGCCAATGATATACCAGTTTGGGAGGCATCATAACTACCCCGGATATGTAACTTTAAGAATTGATCCCGCCAGAAAAAAAGAGACTATCGATTTCATAAAATCTCAATGGGCAGGACTCTTTTCAGGTGTTCCTTTCAGTTTTGAGGATGTCGACGCAAAATATATGAGTTTTTATGGCGATGAAATAAGGTTGTCGAGGATAACGGGTGTCTTTTCCATGCTCGCAATATTCCTTTCATTATTGGGGATATTCGCATTAAGCAGGCTGGCCACCGACAGGAGGATCAAGGAGATAGGCATACGCAGGATAAACGGTGCAAAAGCAAAGCAGGTTGTTGCAATGTTTAACAAGGATTTCCTGAACCTTGTGATCTTAGCCTGTGTGATCGGCTTCCCTGTTTCCTGGTACTCAACAAACAGGTGGCTTAATCACTTTGCCTATAAAACACAATTGAGCTGGTGGGTTTTTGCCTTATCAGGTATTATCGTTATTTCCCTTGCCCTGCTTACAGTAAGCTTGCAGAGCTGGAGGGCAGCGAGAAAGAACCCTGTGGAAGCATTGAGGTATGAGTAGTAAGATGAAAGTTGAAAGATAAAAGATAAAAGGATAAAGATAAAGTTGATAGTAAAGGTTGTAGCGCGGATTACAAATCCGCGCAAACACATAGGGAGAAAAGGTT
The DNA here is from genome assembly GCA_035268305.1 of Bacteroidales bacterium. Taxonomy (GTDB): domain Bacteria; phylum Bacteroidota; class Bacteroidia; order Bacteroidales; family VadinHA17; genus LD21. The sequence goes on from DATFLA010000479.1 coordinate 3,090, forward strand.
GAAAGGATAATGAAGCAAAAATGTTCCAGGTTATAAAGACAATATTAAGAAGAATACGAAATGATAAAAAAATGTCCCTTTTATCATTGGCAGGATTATTCCTGGCTTTTTGTGTGACTATTCCATTGGTTTGCAATATCAAATTTCACAGATCATTCGATAGTTTCCATCCTGATGATAACAGGATATACAATGTTTATATTAATGAAGTATATCATGGAACAAGAGACATATACGGAGAATTGCCTCTTGCGTTTGGAGAGAAGATCCAGGAATTGTTCCCCGAAGTTGAAGGGATGGTTCGTACCAAAGATCAATCAGGTGTATTGGTATCACTTGATAATACCCAGGCATGGAAAGAGGATGTGCTTTGGGTGGATCCTTCCTTTAAAGATATATTCTACCTTAATATTCTGGCAGGGGACAGAACCAACTTCCTGATCAACCCCGATGAAATTTATATTTCATCATCCCTTTCAGTGAAAATTTTCGGAAATATTAACTCATTAGGAAAAAATATTATAGTTGATGGAAAAAACTATACTATTTCCGGTATTTTCAAAGATTATCCGGGCAATTCCCATCTTAAGTTCTCAATTCTGATGCCTTTGAAAATTCGTATACCAAAAGAAAATAACTATGAATGGGACAGTTTTGAATTTCTAACATATATAAGGCTAAAGAAAGGAACGGATATTGTAAAATTTCAAAATAAACTGCAGGAATTTATTACTGAATACTGGATACCATGGTTGAAATCAGCTCATAACCTTGATTACGTATTTAATAATGAAAACTCTATTAAACTCAAGCTCATTCCGGTCAGGGATATTCATTTACATGGCTCTTTTGTATCAAGTTTTGAAAATGCAAGTAATACTTCAGTAATAACAATTAATCTGACCATTGTTTTTGTGCTCTTGTTTATAGCTTACTTTAACCTGATAGGATTTACTTTTTCCAGAGGGAAGAGACTTAAGCAACAGATTGTAATAAAGCATAGCATTGGAGCGCCAAAAATAAAACTCATTATTACCTTCATTTTTGAAAATGTAATTATAACAACAGTTGCCTTTGTTGCAGCTTTTATTGCCAGCTTTGAAATCTGGAATATTAATCCTCTGATTTTAACTTACCTGAATTCGGTCCCATTATCCGAATTCATTTTACCTGTCATTTTACTCTTTTTGCTGGCTCTTATAATCGCAATTATCTCGGGTATTTTGGCCGGAATATATTTTATCGGGAAAAGCCTCAAAACAAATTCCGATAATTCTGTTTCATATTCTAACCTCTGGCTTAATCGTACATTAATCATTACACAATTAGTTTCATCAATCGTACTTATTATTTGTATAACCGGGATTTTTAAACAACTCCGATATTTCTCTTTTTATGATTTGGGTATAAACACTAAAAACATTATTATTATTGAAAATGGCCATAAAATAGGTGTTCATTATTCTGCGTTCAAAAACGAACTAAGAAAATCAATGTTAATAAAAGGGATTGCATGTTCAAATTCCTACCCTTTCAACTGGATGTCAACCAATAGCCTCACCCGTGCCAACTCTGACGATAAAACACCATATCCTTTTCAGTATTTCAAAGTTGACACTGGCTTTCATAAAGTATTCAATCTAAAATTGATTGACGGTCAGTGGTTTACAGAAAAATACAATAATGGTTATAATTCAATTATACTCAATGAAGAAGCTGCTAAAGTAATGGGCATGAAAGACCCGGTCAATGAAGAATTTTTCGAAACACTTTCTCCAACCACTAAATATCATGTGATAGGTGTTGTCAAAGATTTTAATTTTCAATCACTTCATCACAAGATTATGCCTCTGGTATTATATAATCTGAAAGATGGTGACTGGTGGCGCTATATTGAGATAAAAGGGACAACATCTGACAGAAACAAATTAATCAATGAGATAAGACAAACCTGGGGACAAATATCCGGGAATGCTTATCTCGATTACTCATTCCTTGAAGATAAATTGAAACTACTTTATGAAAACGAAAAAAGACTGGAACTTACTGTAAGTATTTTCAGTCTGATAGCCATTCTTATCACATGCTTTGGTTTATTGGGAACAGTACTGAATACAACAGTTGAAAAAACCAAAGAAATAGGCATAAGAAAGATAAACGGGGCCACTATATCTGATGTGATGGGATTACTTAACAAAGATTTTATTAAATGGGTTACTGTTGCTTTTATGATTTCCTCCCCTATTGCCCTGTTTATATTGCATAAATGGCTGATGAACTTCGCATACAGGACTGAACTAAACTGGTGGATATTTGCATTTGCCGGATTACTTGCTCTTTGCATTACTATGCTTACAGTAAGCTGGCAGAGCTGGAAGGCAGCGAGAAAGAATCCGGTGGAAGCATTGAGGTATGAGTAGAAAGGTAAAAGATATCCCGATAGTTATCGGGACGAAAAAGATAAAAGTAAGAATAATCATAGATAAACTTGCAGGACCGCAGGACCATAAAAATAAATAAAACATGAAATTCCCTGGAATAAAAACAGGCATTCGCTCTCTACTGAGAAAAAAGACATATCTCATTATTAATGTGTTAGGCCTTGGAATAGGGTTTGCATCATTTCTGATATTATCATTATTTATTTATAATGATGTGACATATAACCACTTTAACAAGAACCTCAAAAACATTTACAGGGTAAGGGAGGGTGAGTCTGTACAAACAAAAGGACTGCTGCTACCAAAGGTACTTGAAGAAATTCCTGAAGTTGAAAATGGTACCCGTCTGTTTGGCTGGGATGGCTTCAGAATTAGTTACAAAGAGACTGCTTTCCCGGAGAACATACAATATGCCGATACCGGATTCTTTTCCGTTTTCTCCTTCCCTTTTATTGAAGGCTCGGCCAAACCAGGCATTTACGAAAAGTATGGTGTGGTAATAAGCAGAGATTTTGCCAGGAAGTATTTCGGTAGTGAGTCTGCTATTGGGAAAAAGCTCAGGGTGAAATTTGACAATATCTTCCTGAAGGTAAATGGTGTTGTGGATATCCCGGAGAATTCTTCTGTCAAATTCAATATTCTTGCCTCCTATGAAACCGGTGAGACTATATCGCCGTGGATTAAACAGGTCCACGACTGGTATAACACATTTTCAACTACATACTTATTACT
>DATFLA010000480.1:0-3831 GCA_035268305.1 Bacteroidales bacterium
AAGCACTAATAAAGGAAGGCATATCACAGAACACCGTGAACTGTTTGTGCTTGACAACGGGGCTATTATTATTGACACACCCGGTATGCGTGAACTGGGAGTTACAGATAATAAAGAGGGTATAAATACGACATTTGAAAATATTGAAGATATAGCATCAGATTGCATGTTTCCTGATTGCATGCATATTAACGAAAAAGGCTGCGCCGTTATAGCCGCTGTAAAAAATGGCAAAATAGAGAAGGACTCATACTACAATTATTTAAAGATCCGAAAGGAACAGGAAAGATTCAGTTCCACAATTGCGGAAAAGAAAAAAAAAGACAAAGCCTTTGGTAAGATGCTAAAGAATTATTATAAAGACATCAGAAGAAACCAGGATTTTTAGATTATGCTTATCTAAATATTTATATTCTGTAAAAACTTTATCTGTTGAATTGTTAATAAGTTAAGAGATTTGTTTATGATTAGGCAGATGTGTGCTCCTTCCAAATCCTGCAAAACGTAATTTTGTACATGAATTAATGTGCGTTAGCTCAGAGAGTGTTCTTTAATCCCGGTAGAACTCACAGGTTTATTTATTAACAGAGCATTAGGTAAATATGTTATACTTACTTAAGTTTATTGGAAGAACACTTATATCAGTCTTTGTAATATACTTATCAACAGGCTCATGCGCCTTATTATCCCAGTCTGTTACCAGCCTGGATAATTACACCGGAAACTGGGAGGACCCTCTTAGCTGGAACCCTGAGTGGGACTCAGTGACTTCAAAAATTACTGATACTGACATTACTGTAAATGGCTTTATCACAGTAAATGGAAATCTGGAATTCTATGGGAGTACAACATCCCTGGTAATAAACGACACCCTGGTTATCAGAGGTGATCTGGTCCTGGGAAATAACAATAATGTCGTGATAAATGATAATGGTATTCTTATCATCAGGGACAGCCTGAAGATCAGTAACCAGACAGAAATAACCGTAAATGGGTACCTCATAGTGACAAACGCATTATCAAAGTTGAGTGCTATCAATCAGGGCTCATTAACAAGTAATGACAACCCGGTTAATATATTTATTTGTGGATCGGTTTCTGATATCGGACTTACTGACAATAATATATCTTATCCAGCAATAAACTGTTCCTCTCCTGTAACAATAAAATATCCGAACAGCAATTGCAGCTACGGTAACCTGGCTGACTTAATGAACAATCAGATATACAGCTTTTACCAGTCTTTATGCCCGGTATGGGCTCCACTGATATCTGCCGATGGTCCGCTATCCTTCTGTGAAGGAGATAGTGTAATACTAACAACGGTTAAGGATTCGGCATACCTTTGGTCGACCGGAGATACAACTCAAAGTGTCTCTGCCGGGGTGTCTGCCGGTTACTTTGTAACTACAACCGACAAAAACGGTTGCCAGAGTTTAAACTCAGACACTGTGAATATAATTGTTAATGAAATGCCTGGGCAACCGCTCATTAATCCTGAAAGTCCGGTAAGCATATGCCAGGGTGACAGTATAACTTTATCATCTTCTGAGGGCTTTGGCTATCTCTGGTCGACGGGAGCGGATACAAAATCAATAAATATTAGTGAGCCCGGTAATTATTCTGTTAAAATATTAAGCGACAGCGGTTGTTTCAGCAAATCTTCAGCACCATTCATACTCACTGTTAATTCTGTTCCCGATGTTAGCATTACAGGCATAACAGGATCTATGTGCAGTGGTGAACAAATAAGTCTTACAGGTGACCCAGCCGGGGGTATTTTTATGGTTACTGACGGACCCGGGATAATAAGTGGTAATACATTAACCGCAACAGGACCGGGTATTATAAAACTCGGGTATACCTATACCGATCTTTGTTCCGGCAGCGATTATAAGTCCGTTAAAGTTGATGAAAATGTTATTGCAGACGCTGGTCCCGACCAGGTACTTGTGTATGAATTCCTTACTCAAATGGATGCATCCCCTGCTCTTCCCGGCTCAGGTCAATGGTCGGTAGTTTCAGGTACCGGTATTATTTCCGATTCCTCCTCTCCCACTTCTGTTATCTCAGGTTTATCAGCCGGTATTAATGAATTCTTATGGAAGGTCCGGAATGGCAGCTGTGAGTCTGACGACATGGTTAAAGTTGAGATCAGTGATCTAGTTACTCCGACTGTATTTACCCCTAATGATGACGGGCTGAATGACGAACTTGTTTTTCCCGGTCTCAGTGCATTTTCCGGAAGTAAGCTAATGATATTCGACAGGCTGGGAAACGAGGTGTACAAAAGTCAGGATTACCTTAATGACTGGAAGGGAAAGGACGAAAAAAACAGGGATCTTAAGCCCGACACTTATTATTATATATTAAAAATATCCAATGGCAGGACTATTAAAGGGTTCATTGAGATCAGGAGATAGTTATGTTAAGAAAGATACTGTATATTATAATTATGCTTATTCCTGGAGCTAAGATTTCAGCACAGGTAAGGCCTTTTTATGATCAGTACCAGTTAAACGGACTGGCAATAAACCCGGCTTATGCGGGGAGCCAGGAAGCATTAAGTATTGCTATTGCAGCCCGTAATCAATGGATCGGGTTTGAAGGTGCACCAAGAACATTTACCTTATCAATCCATTCTCCCTTACGTGATAACAGGGCAAACTTCGGCATACTTGCAGTTAATGATAAAGCCGGATCTAAGACTGAAACAGGAATATTACTAAATTATGCATACAGAATTCTCCTTCAGAACGGGAAATTATCATTTGGCCTGGCTGCCGGCTTTAACCAAATAAATACTGATCTTGAAATGCTTCGTTATACTGACCAGGGCGATGCTTTAATTGTTAATCCGGGTACATCAGCCTTCCTTCCGGAGATAAGCTTCGGTATGTTTTATTATACAGACCGCATTTTTGCCGGATTGTCGGCACCGGATTTGCTCAATAATTACATATACGAATCAAGTGGAAAATACAGGGTCAGGTTTAATCCTGCAAAATCATACTTACTTTTATACTCCGGGTATCAATTTAAACTGTCAGATAAATACAAGTTTGTTCCATCGATGCTTATTAATTCAGATGCATTCCGAAGAATGCAGATTGATATTAACTGCAGCATTATATACAGGGATAAAGTATGGTTAGGGACAGGCTACAGGACCGATAAGAGTATGTCCTTTTTGCTTCAGTACCAGGCAAACAATCAGCTCAGGATTGCATATTCATACGGCTATGAGCTCTCTGACCTTAGTCATTATCAAAAAGGCACTCACGAGATAATGTTGCTATACAATTTTAAATACCAGGTAGATGTTAGAAGTCCAAGGTATTTTTAATCTTCTGTAATGAGACAGGTAACAATTGTCATATTACTTTTTTTTATTCCGGAGATTTTTATCCAGGCTCAGGGTAAATATTCCGAAAAGAAAACAAATTTCAGTTCTGCAAGGTATGATGAGTTTTCCCCTTCGTTTGACGGTGACAGCATTGTATTCTGCTCGGACCGTCAGGAAGAACTTTTTATAAGGCACCTGGGACCGGACAAGAAGGGACTTCTGAACCTGTTTTATGCGAGAATGGACGACTCATCCGCCCGTCAGATTCCTTTAATTTTTGGACCCGAATTAAACTCTCCTTACAATAATGGTCCCATTACTTTTGACAGTAGCGGCACCTATGCAATATACTGCAGGAATATGGCTAAGGGGAAACTATCAGGTGCAGGGAAACAGGGAGGAGACAACCTTGGCTTGTATACTGCGGAACTAATAGATGGAAAATGGATACATATAAATCCATTCAGATATAATAATCCCGGGTT
>DATFLA010000481.1:0-5215 GCA_035268305.1 Bacteroidales bacterium
GAAGAAGGCATCCTGGGCAACTTCAGCTTTGAAGCGGCAAAGCATTTTTTTATCACCGGAGGTTTCGACATTTCAAGGTTCCCATGGCTCAGATACAGGTGCAGTGCCCCTTCCTTCGGGATTAAGAAAGAACTGCTTGCCAGGTACTCCCCGTCAGACAAGCTTACTCTTGAAGGATTATACAGCTACAGGTATTCAATGCTTGACGATCAGGGCACGGGAGGGATTGTTGAACAGACTGCAGTTATTACGAGAAGCATCAAAGGCACTGTAAGGTATTCATTGACTGACAGGCTTAAGCTTGTTACCCGGATTGATCATAAAAAGGTTAGTCCCGTCTCATCCGCCGGAGTGCTTATGCTGCAGGACGTTAATTTCAGGTTATCAAAGATCCCTCTGACAGTATGGCTCCGTTATTGCATCTTCAGGACCGGCAGTTATGATTCAAGAATATATACATATGAGAATGACCTGTTGTACAGCTTCAGTATCCCTGCTCTATCGGGATCCGGAAGCAGGAGTTATATTATGGTCAAATGGGAGACTGGGAAAAAAGCAGAAATCAGATTCAGGTATGGCATCACATCAATACGTGCAGAAAATGGTCTTCCGGGTAATAAAGAAGATTTTAAAATACAGGTCAGGCTGAAATTCTGAAAGATACCGGCAAAAACAGATTACCTGTCAACCGGTGTTTTAATATCCTTAATATTAAGCTGAAGGTTTCTGGCACCTCTGAACTCATTCATCTCCAATGAGTAACAAACATCAAAAGGAAGTCCACTTCTTATATATTCAAAATGGTCTGCCTGGTTAAAGGCAATTGCTGAAAAGCTCTTCCGGCATGTCTCTGCCTGGCAAAGGTCAAGCTTTAGGTGTTCCCCGCTCGAACCAACCATTTTTCCCGTACCTGTATCGTACACATTTCTTGACACAAAAACGGGTGACATGTTCTCCGGTCCGAAAGGCTGGAAGAGGCTCATCGTGTTATAGAAATCTTCATTTATCTCTGCAAAAGGTAATTCGGAATCTACGAAGACTCTTGGCACCAGCTGGTCCTCAGAGATAGAATTAGTTACATAATCTTCAAACCTTTCCCTGAAAGGATCAATATTTTCCTTTTTAAGAGTCAGTCCGGCAGCATACATATGCCCGCCGAAACTTTCCAGCAGGTCGCTGCATGCTTCAATTGCCTGGTAGAGGTCGTATCCCTGTACCGATCTTGCCGAACCGGTGGCAAATCCGTTTGACTCTGTCAGTATCACTGTTGGCCGGTAATAGGTCTCAATAAGTCTTGATGCTACAATGCCTATAACCCCCTTTTTCCACGTAGGGTTATAAAGGACTGTTGTTTTTGCATTATTATTACGCTGGTTATCAGCGATCATCTTCATTGCTTCCGTTGTTATAACGCGGTCCACATTCCGTCTTTCAATATTAAAACTGTTAATTTCCTTGCTTATTCCAGAAGCAAGATGCTTATCCTCCGATACGAGCAGATCGACAGCCTTGCTACCTGTTTCCATACGACCGGCAGCATTGATCCTTGGTCCTATTTTAAAAACGACATCCTCTATTGTAAGAGCGCGGGAGACCTCAGCTTCCCTTATTATCTCCCTGAGCCCGGTGCGTGGCGATTCATTCAGCTGTTTCAATCCGTAATAAGCAAGAACCCTGTTTTCTCCTGTAAGAGGAACAATATCGGAAGCAATACTTACAGCAACAAGATCGAGATAATGAATTATATCACTGAAGGGTATTCCCTGTATCCTTGAATATGCATGTATCAGTTTAAACCCGACACCACAACCTGAAAGATGTCTGTAGGGGTAGTTACATGCTGATTGTTTGGGATCCAGTACAGCAAGGGCATCCGGAATTTCATCACCCGGATAATGATGGTCACATATTATTACATCGAGTCCTTTGGAAGATGCATATTTGACCTTCTCAACAGCTTTTATGCCGCAATCAAGTGTTATTACAACCCTGCAGTTGTTCTCAACGGCAAAATCGAGACCTTTGAGCGATACTCCGTAACCTTCCTTGTACCTGTCGGGAATATAGTAGAGTACATTAGAGTACTGTTCTTTCAGGAAAGAATACACGAGTGCAACAGCAGTAGTTCCGTCAACATCATAATCACCGTAAACAAGAATTTTTTCATTCTTCTTAACAGCGGTAGCTATCCTGTCTACTGCAATATTCATATCCTTCATCAGGAAAGGGTCGTGGAGGTAATCAAGACTGGGGGTAAAAAAAGCCCTGGCCTCCTCAGCTGATGTAATATGTCTTTGTACCATCAGGTTAGCCAGTGAATCAGACACACCAAGGGCTCCTGCCAGCTGTTTTATAACAGCCGTATCTCCTTTGTCCTTTATTACCCATTTCTTTTCCATCCAATCATGTTTTAATCCATTCAAGGTCAAACACTTCCCGGAGATTATTCCGAACCAGTTGTTTCACATAATCCATGTCATGTATCTCTCCTGTCTCCTTCTGCAATGAAGTTACCCCTTTATCGGTAAACCCGCATGGATTAATGAAGTTGAAATAAGAAAGATCAGTATTCACATTAAAAGCAAAGCCGTGCATTGTCACATAGCGGCTGGCTTTCACTCCAATAGCACATATCTTCAACGGTTTGTTACCACTTCCGGCACCGAGCCAGACCCCTGTGGCTCCCTCAAGCCTCCCTGCTTTAAGTCCAAACATATCAACTGTTCTGATTACAGCCTCTTCAATCCCGGATATATACTCTCTCATTCCAATCCCGATTTTCTCAAGATCAAATATTGGATAACCCACAATCTGACCGGGTCCGTGATAAGTAATATCTCCTCCCCTGTCAATTCTGTAATATGCTGCATCGCCCGACTTCAGTTGAAAAGCATCTATCAGCAGGTTTTTTTCTGACCCGCTTTTGCCAAGCGTATATACATGAGGATGTTCAACAAAAATAAGTGTCCCGGGTAATTCATTCTGTCTAATTTCTTCTTCCCGGCCGGTCTCCTTTTTGCTCTCTACGAGCTTATTAAAGATATCTGCCTGTAGATCCCAGGTCTCTTTATAATCCTTTCGTCCAATGTCCTTATATTCAACGCAATAACTCAATTCAGATTTTATGTTTTCGTTATGCTAAGATAATTAATTTTATTGTCGCTCAACATGTTTTTCTGCATGAAATGATGATCTTACAAGGGGACTTGATTCGACAAACATGAAGCCTTTTTCAAGTGCTTTAATCCTGTATTCGCTGAATCTTTCCGGGGTAATATAATCCACAACCTCCATATAGTCTGGACCTGGTTTTAGATACTGACCTATTGTTAGTATGCTGCAGCCTGCCTCAAAAAGATCATCCATTGTCTGCAAAACCTCATCTTCACTTTCGCCCAGGCCGAGCATGAACCCCGACTTAGCCCTGCTTTTCTTTTCCGCTAAATAGCTTATTACACCAAGACTTGTATCATACTTCGCTTTTGTCCGGATAAGAGGGGTCAGGCGTCTTACCGTCTCAATATTATGCGAGATAACATCCGGTGAGGCATCTATAATCATGTCAATATTTTCCTTTTTCCCGTCAAAATCGGGTATAAGTGTTTCCACTGTTATTCCCGGGTTTATCTCTTTAACTGTTCTGATAGTATCTGCCCAGAATGAAGCTCCACCATCGGGCAGATCATCACGATCGACAGAAGTTATAACACAATGTTTCAACCCCATCGATTTGATGCTCTCTGCCAGTCGTAAAGGCTCTTCAGCATCAGGAGGCAATGGTCTTCCTGTTTTTGTAGCGCAAAACCTGCAGGCCCTGGTACAAATATCACCCAGGATCATAAAAGTGGCTGTTCCGGCATTCCAGCATTCACCTATATTCGGGCAATTGCCGCTTGTACATATTGTATGTAACCGATTTTCAATAACAATATGCTTTACCCTCGAGTAATTTCCTCCACTGGCTCTCTGCATCCTGAGCCATTCCGGTAAACGTCTGCTTTTTTGCATTTGGTTGAGACAATTATTGAGACAGCAAAGGTACGAAAAAGCAGTATTATCAAAAAAGGATTATATTTGTTAACCCACAGTTTTAATCCGGTAATAACCAAAAAAAATATCACACAATGGCTATCAATGAACTTAAGGTAAATAATAATTACCAGTCCGTTATAGGAGATTTTCCGAAAGTAGGTATCCGTCCGGCAATAGACGGCAGGATGAATGGAGTAAGGGAATCCCTTGAGGATCAGACAATGAATATGGCAAAGAATGCTGCGGAACTTATTTCTTCAAATCTGAAATACCCTGACGGTAAGCCTGTCGAGTGTGTTATTTCCGATACATGTATCGGTGGTGTAGCGGAAGCTGCCCTGTGTGCAGAAAAGTTCAAAAGACACGGGGTTGGTCTGAGCCTTACAGTGACACCCTGTTGGTGCTATGGAAGTGAAACCATCGATATGGACCCTGATATTCCCAAGGCTATATGGGGATTCAATGGTACTGAAAGGCCGGGTGCCGTCTACCTGGCAGCAGCACTGGCCGGTCATACAATGAAAGGACTGCCGGCTTTCGGCATATACGGTCATGATGTACAGGATGCTGATGATCAGTCTGTACCGGATGATGTTAGTGAAAAAATATTAAGATTCGCAAAAGCCGGTCTTGCAGCAGCTATAATGAGAGGCAAGTCATATCTGTCGATGGGATCTGTATCCATGGGGATTGCAGGGTCGATAGTCAGGGAAGATTTCTTCCAGGAATATCTTGGCATGAGAAATGAATATATCGATATGAGCGAGTTTAACAGGAGGCTTAACGAAGAAATATATGATGGTGAAGAGTTCAAAAGAGCACTCCTCTGGACAAAGGAAAACTGCAGGGAAGGTGATGACCTGAATGGCAAAAAGAAATCGCGTGAGCAGAAAGACAAGGAGTGGGAGACTGTTATAAAGATGACAATGATAGCCCGTGACCTGATGGTTGGGAATCCTGTTCTCCGTGATCTTGGATTCGGAGAAGAGTCGCTCGGGCATAATGCCATTCTTGCCGGCTTCCAGGGTCAGCGCCAGTGGACGGACCATATGCCCAACGGAGATTTTATGGAAGCAATACTATGTTCATCATTCGACTGGAATGGCATCAGGCCTCCCTACCTTGTGGCAACAGAAAATGATGCCATGAACGGTGTCCCTATGCTGTTCGGCTATCTGCTTAC
>DATFLA010000482.1:0-6529 GCA_035268305.1 Bacteroidales bacterium
ACCTTTCCTTTCATCCAGGTATTGCTTAGGTTGAAACAAAAATACAAAAAAACAGGTTAACAATATATTAATTCTTCTTTTTAGAGAATTTTATATTATCAATTATATATATCACTTTACCTAATAAATCAAAATAAAGCACGAAATACAGGACTATCGTACTTAAAAAAACAAGGGCAATATCAAAGAAAAATGTATCGGCTTTGATACCGAAAATATATTTTGAAGGAGCATAAAAGTGAGTCCGGAAATCAAAGAATCCTTCTTTTTCCGGATCAAGATAGATAGGGTCTATATTCTGGACAAGAAAATTATTATAAACAAGTATCTTTTTCCTCTCATATGGTTTAGTTACAATTTCCTCCAGCTTGTAGTTATAATATTCATTTTCCAGTTTCCTTAACAGAAGATCATTTGCATAATAAAACTTGTCTTTAATATCTGTTGCTTCTGATGAGAGTCTGTTAAAGAAAAGATCTGCCCTGTTAAGATATGCTGATAATGAATCATATGTGTCGGGATTAAACCTGCCGGATGTAAGGTCATTAATGTAAGCGAACCGGAGTACAGGGTATTCTGCTGACAGTTTGCCAAGTTCATTTTTAAGTAAGGGCAGTTTGGTATACCGGACTTTTCCGGGGTTTGTTTTTACAATGTCATCAGACTTATCCGGTATGGGATTTCTCCTGTATTCAAAGAGACTTGTCTCCAGTGCATCCCGAAGAGCTCTGAGTCTGTACACTTTATTGAATTCGGCTTCATTTATTTTCTTTTCCAGGTCGAAGAAGGTATCACCCGCCTTATCGTACCTGACCTGGCTGTACCTGTTATCCTTGAACTGTGATACCATAAGTGCTTCATAAGTCCACCTTGTTGGCATAAGTTCCGCTATCAGCGGCACTTTGTTTACATTGCCTATTTCCCTGTTAAGCTTATCGAATGGAAACATTGCACCGCTGAGTACCATCATCGGAATTATAAGAAGGGGTATAATGATATAAATTGTTATGGCAGAATTGAATGAGGCTGAGATATTAAGGCCTATCATATTGGCACAAAAGGCTGTGGCAAACAAGGCCAGCCAGTAGTGGAAATACATCCCTTTGATGCCAAGGATCGGGTTTGCTATTATTATAAAAAGAAATGACTGCAGGGATGATATAATAATAAGGATGCTGACCTTGGAAAGGAGATAACTTGATCTGCTGAGATTGAGGAAATGCTCCCTCCTGAGGATTTTCCTGTCGCGGAATATCTCTTCTGCACTTATTGTAAGCCCCAGGAAAAGTGCAACAATAATGCTCATGAAGATATAAATGGGGATATTCTCATTCTCTGAAAAAATATAAATATTTGAATCGGGGTCGGGAATATAGCGGATCAGGAATGAAAGAACAAATCCCAGCACCGGCGCTTCAAGTAAGGTGAGAAGGACATATTGCCTGTTTGAGATCTTGCTTTTAATATCCCTGGCCAGGTAAATCAGGAACTGTTTTATTTTACCCGGCCTGTTTAGGTTCTTGTGAGGCGGTTCCGGATTGTCGGGCAGCTTTCTGAAGGGATATTTCTCATTATATTGTCTTGCCCATTCTTCCGGACTTGTCTTTCTTTTATCAGTGTATTTCCCGAATTCATCAACTACCTGTGTCTCAATTATGTTGAAAATTGTCTCAGTGTTTACATTACCACACATCGGGCATTCTCCCTGGCTGGCATTTATCTGTGAATCGAGTGTTTTAAAATAAACCACCGCATCAACAGGGTTCCCGAAATATGCCATACACCCATTCTGATCGAGTATTATCACCTTGTCGAACATCTTGAATATTTCAGATGATGGCTGGTGGATTACAGTGAAGATCAGGGTCCCTTTAAGTGTAAGATCACGGAGTATATCCATCAGGTTCTCCGAATCTCTTGAAGACAGCCCTGAAGTAGGCTCATCAATAAACATCACGGCAGGTTCCCTTATAAGCTCGAGTGCTATGTTAAGTCTCTTTCTCTGTCCGCCACTGATCACTTTGTTATAAGGGGTCCCCACCTTCAGGTCTTTCTTTTCAAGCAGACCCAGGTTTGAAAGAGTAAGCTCTACAAGGTTCTTAATTTCCTCACCGGATTTATCACGGAAACAGAGTCTTGCGGCATAATAGAGATTTTCAAATACGGTCAGTTCTTCGATGAGCAGATCATCCTGAGGCACATATCCAAAAACCCCTTCAAGCAATTCATTATCGCTGTAAATATCTATCCCGTTCACAGAAGCCGTACCGGATGTCGGCTTATGCATCCCGCTCAGGAGATTAAGAAGGGATGTCTTACCCGAACCACTTGCCCCGAGTATGCCTACAAGCTTACCTTCTTCTAAAGCAAAACTGACATCATTTACTGCCGGCTGTCCTTCACGAAATTTATAAGTAAGATGTTCTACATTAAATGAAAGTTTATGGATGATAACCCCGGACAGGAACCTGGAATTTATATCACTGTAGTAAAAAGGATGCCCCTGTTGTGATCTTATTGAGCTTCCTTTAGCCAGTGAATACACTACACCTGCTGTTATCGGAAGTCCGTTCAGGTAAAGCTGATCGCTTGAAATATATTTCACGAAGTACAGGTCGACACTGGCGACTCTTAGAATAATTATCCTGGTGTCGTGGTACCCGGTGTGCATTCTCCGGCAGAGCTCACATTGGTCATTATCCTTGCTGAGGACCAGGATAGCCGGATTGATCAGCTGAGCCGGTTCATCATTTTTCACAAACTGTTCTGCTGAGGCAAATTCTGTCGGTGATATTCTGAATACCTCGGCTACAGTGTTTATAATATTCATCCTCTGAACGGTGAACTGTTTGTCGGCATTGACAAGTTCATAAAGGCGTATAAGCGCAACAAATTTCTGGGCCTGGTTCAGTGTGCGATTGATCTTTTTGCATATCCCGAGTATCTGAACAGAGTCCTTAACTGAAGGCGCTGCAGAGCTAATAACGGCTGATCTCCTGATAACAGGTCCGGCATGCTTGTCGAAAAGCGCCATATATTCATCAACACTTTCACGTGAAAGCTGTTTACTGAGGAATTTCATTATATACTCACGTTCGTTGATGAGTATACCTCCGTCCTGTTTGACAATCAGGGCAAACAATTCCATCAAAGCTTTCAGGATCTCTTCACTCATATATTGGTTGCGACACTTATGTTATTCCAAAAAACCGAAGTTAAAAAAAATATGTTTTTATCTGCTATCAGACCTGACAAATTTGGATGCAATCCATCCGGGAATTATCAAAACGCCTGCAAGTAAAAAAGGATAGTAACTGATTATTCGCCAGATAAGTGCCATGGCAAGGGCAACACCGGTGGCATTTGCCTGGCTCACCGGAATCAGGTCAGACAGGTATCTGCCAAGTATCAGTTCGGCAAAGCCGCTTCCTCCCGGGGTTGGACTAACTATCATCATTATCCACATAACAAGTTGCCTTGTAAATATCAGGAGATGGTCATTAATTGTAAAGAAGGCAACAAGTATCGCATTTACAACTAGGTATCTCGAGGTCCATGTGATAAAAGTGGTGGCTGCTGCCCATCCCCAGAAGGAAAGAGTCTTTTTCCTTAGCTCCCCAGAGCTTTCAATTATATCATCCCCGGCCCTGGCAGCCCCTTCCCGCCAGCGTTTTATAACGGGAAGCCTGAAAATGCTTACAAGGATTTTCTTAATAAGGTGCGGATTTACAAAAAGACCATATCCTGAAAGAACAACCCAGGCAAGTATTATAAGGTAGCCAACAACTGCTATTATAACAAGATTATTCAACAGTGCGGTACCTGTACCTTCCATTGAGGTTATGAATATTGTTTTCCAGCCCATGACTAGGAGCAGGATCGGGAACAGAAGCACAAAATAAAGCTCATCGAGGAAGGATGTAACCAGTACAACGGCAGTGCTCCGTCCGATATTTATACCTTCCTTGTGAAGAAAGACTACAGCAAAGCCTGTGCCTCCGACAGTTGAAGGGGTAATGGCTGATGTGAATTCCCAGAGCATTGTAACCCTGAATGCCTGTAACCAGGTAATATCTCCGTCGGTCAGCACTTTTATCCTGGCCATATATCCAAGGGTCCTCAGACCTACAAAAAGAAAAGCAATTACTAACCAGAAAAGTGAAGACCATGTGAAATCAATTTCACTTAATACCCCGGCATCAATATCCCTTACTATCAGCCATCCCAGTATAGCAAGACCAAGTACTACGGGAAGAATTACCTTACCAGGCTTCAGCTTACTTACCATCTTATAATGACTGTCCTGAGTCATAGAGTTTCAGTTATGTATTTGCAGTGTTTATAAAGCAGGCACCAAAAAGCTAAAGATGAACAATTTTCCTGTTATTTGCAATTAAAGAGTTACTGCCATGAAGTAAACAGCTCCTTCCTGTAAAAGTATTTTGTGTAAATTTGAGTATAACAGTTGTAGCCTGTTTGAATAAAAAGGGTATAACCATTCAGTAAGTGAATTTAACCACCCGGCATCTATATAATACAGTTCGGCATAATAAAGTTTTTTAACAACACCGGAATAATTTATTTTGTCATTGTTAACGGAATATCCGTAGCTAACGGATCAGAGGGCAAACGATAAGCAACTTATAAATTAAGGAAAGTATGAAAAAGACCACCCTGCATGATGTTATGAATCAGCGAAAGCCTCTATCACATATAGTATTTATACTTTTTTCACTCATTGTGGCTGTGTGGTATGTGTTATCAGGCAGGGATGACTCAAATGCCGTTACTTTTATCAGCCTTTTCTTTCTTCTGTCACTACAGCTTGAAGTTTTTATATTTTTCGGGAATCTTCTCTTTGCCAGTTTCAATTTTGAAAGAAGCCCGGGCGTTGTTACCCGCATGGTGATTATACGTTTCACATTGTTTATTGCTATTTGTCTGACAGCATCATTTGTTCTTTATATGCTTACCGAATATTCAAATGCATTAATTAAGGGGAAAGACCTTTCAGAGGTTTTTCCCGCATTTTGGGAAAATACATCTTCGGATTGGTTCAAATCTACCCTTACAGGATTATCATTCGGAGCTGTAATTTTTATTGTAATACTATGGCAGGCAGCCCTGCACAGGGAACAGAAGCTTAAAGAGGAGAACCTAATCTTCCTTAATGAAACATTAAAGAACCAGGTTAATCCACATTTTTTATTCAACAGCCTTAACACTCTTTCTTCACTCATTGCCACCAGCCCTGATACAGCTGAGCAGTTTATCCAGAAACTCTCGTCGATATACAGGTATATCCTCGAGAACAGCAGAAAAGACAGGATCCTGCTTACTGAAGAACTGGAATTTATTGATAATTATTTCGGGCTTTTCAGGATAAGGGACGAAGGGAAAATATTCCTTGTTATAGATGCCGCTGATGCAGATAAATATTCTATCCTTCCGGTCTCACTCCAGATACTGGTTGAGAATGCCATAAAGCATAATATGGCTACCAGGGAAAATCCTCTGACTATATCAATTTTTACCATGGATAATAATGTTGTTGTTGAGAACAACCTGCAGACAATGGCAACTTCCATAAAATCAACCCGCATAGGTCTTAAAAACCTCGGAGAAAGAGTAAGGATCATTACCGGGCGTGACCTTGTTATTGAAGAGACTCCAACCCGGTTTATTGCAAAATTACCTTTACTGACATGAATATACTGGTTGTAGAAAATGAAATGCCTGCAGCTGATAAGCTTGTGAGGCTTCTGAAAAAGACCGATCGTTCAGTCAATATCACCGGTGTTGTGGAAACAGTGGAAGAGACTATAAATAAATTACATGACGATCTCCGGCCCGACCTTATTCTAATGGACATTCAGCTTGATGATGGTCTGTGTTTTGAAATCTTTGATACGATCAATGTAGATATTCCGGTTATTTTTACGACGGCTTATGATGAATATACTCTTAAGGCTTTCAAGGTGAACAGTATAGATTACCTTCTCAAGCCTGTCGATGAAGAATCACTGAGGACTGCTTTGGCTAAGTTCAGGAAACTATATGCCGATAATGACCATTTAAAAAGAGATTTCAGGCAAATCCTGCATGAGCTCAGGAACCAGTACCGGTCGAGATTTCTGATAAAAATTGGAGAGAAATATAAATCCGTTGCTTCTCCGGAAATCTGTTATTTCCATATTTGTGAACGGAATGTTTTTCTTAATGATATCAATGGGAAGGACTATGGACTCGATTATTCCCTTGAGCAGCTTGAAGGTATGCTTGATCCGAAGAAATTTTACAGGATCAATCGTGAGTGCATAGTTAATATTGATTTTATTTCCTATATGAATAGTTATTCTTCCAGCCGGCTGCAACTTGTAATTAAAAACAGGAAGGAAGAGGAAAAGTTTGTTGTTAGCCGCGATAAAGTGTCTGCCTTCAAGAAATGGGTCGACAGGTAGATCAATAAGCCTTATTTAAATATTCCAGGTATAGCCTGTTGGTGGCGGAGAAATTGCGCAAATAACCG
>DATFLA010000483.1:0-2825 GCA_035268305.1 Bacteroidales bacterium
AGATGGAGTCTAAGCTCAGGTCAATAGGCCTGGGAAAGAAGGTTGACGAGTTTAACCTGTCTATGAACAGGGCCGCAGAGAAAGCTGCACAGGAGGCTAAACCAATCTTCATTGCTGCCATAAAGGGAATGACCATAAATGATGCCATTAATATTGTCAGGGGACCAGACAATGCTGCTACTATGTACCTTAAAAAGACCACCACACCTGAACTTACATTAAAATTTCAACCAGTGATAAAGGAATCGCTCGATGCTGTGGATGCTACCAGATACTGGTCCGATCTGATAAATATATATAATAAAATACCCTTTGTTAAAAAGATGAATCCCGACCTTACTGCCTATGTAACCGGTAAGGCTATAGACGGACTCTTTATTATGATAGCAAAAGAAGAGCTTAAGATCAGGAAAGATCCTGTTGCCAGAACTACCGAGTTGCTGAGGAAAGTATTTGGAGGGGAGTAGGGAGCCCGGATGAGCGGATAAAGGCTGAAGGGTTAAGCGGAGAGCGTAAAGATAAGAATACTTTTAACCACGGAGTAATCACGGAGTAATTGAATTACCACTGAATTACCTTAAATATCGGTTATATTCATGGTCCCATTCCAGCACGGATTGAAGACCGGCACTAACTGGGGACGGAGAGATTTCAGAGTTTCATGTAAAAAATTTTGCAATACTCTTTTTTCCTTCTTTTCTAAATTTTCATTTTATTATATTGTAATCAATTAAATTTTTGTCTACCGGAAAAAATTAAACCATGAACAAACTTTTGAAATCCTTCGTTTTCATCATCCTTACAGCTTTGTTGATTGCCTGTAATTCCGTAATGAGCTCTTCTCAGAAAAGCGGACCTGATATAAAAAATGTAATCCTGATGATCGGGGACGGCATGGGCATTGCTGATGTCAGTGCAGCCATGGCAGTATCGGAAACCCCTCTTAACATACTTCGGTGTACCGTAACAGGTTTGCAGACCACATCATCGGCTGATAATTATATTACCGATTCAGGTGCAGCAGGTACCGCTCTTGCCACAGGGCATAAGACCAATAACGGAAGAATAGGAATGGACCCGGACGGCAATCCTGTAAAATCAATACTTGAAATTGCTGTGGATCATGGACTTTCCGCCGGCCTTGTAGCCACATCAGCTATTACAAATGCCACACCTGCAGCATTTATTGCTCATCAACCTTCGAGATATAACTATGAAGGTATTGCACGTGATTTTCTCAGGACCAATATTGATGTCTTCATTGGTGGTGGTCTTGATAATTTCGTTCGCAGAAAGGATAATATTAACCTGCTCGACAGTTTACGATCAAAAGGTTATGAGATAGATACAACAATGAGTATGATCATGCAGTCGCAGGCTTCAAGGCTTGCCGGCTTTACGGCACCAATGGATAATCCTTTCAGACTTAAAGGAAGAGGCGATATGCTTCCGGAAGCTTCAGCAAAGGCAATAGAGATCCTGAAAAATAATAAGAAGGGCTTTTTCCTTATGATAGAAGGATCGCAGATTGACTGGGCCGGGCATTCTAATATAGCTGATACTCTTATAGATGAGACTCTGGACTTTGACAGGGCTGTGGGGAAAGCACTCGATTTTGCAGAAAAAGACGGACATACCCTTGTGGTTGTTACTGCCGATCATGAAACTGGTGGTGTAACAATAACTAATGGTAATCCTGCTGAGCATAAGGTCACTCTGGCTTTTTCATCCAAAGGCCATACTCCTGTTCTGATCCCGGTATATGTGTTTGGCCCTGGGGCTGAGAAGTTTACAGGCATTTATGATAATACTGATATCTTCAGGAAAATAGATGAAGCGCTGGGATTGGAAAGGTGAGTAGGGGGACGAAAGGAATCGAAAGGGAAGCGCAGAGTATTTGATAGAAATTTTGTAAATTTACTATTGCAATACAATCATGGAAGAAAATCTTTGATCGTTCAGACTATAAGTGAATTTCAAACTTAAATCCAACTACTATGAAAACCTGTAAATTAATTCTCGCTGCCTTTTTGTTTATCCTTTCTGCCACAATGAATGCCCAGTTTTTTGTTGGGGGAAATGCAGGCTTCGTATCATCTGCCGATAATCATGAAAACCCCGATAACTCTTATGTCAATTCTAGTTATAACTTTTACCTTTCACCTTTAGCCGGGAAATTTCTTTCCGACAAGGTAGCATTAGGGGCCGGGATTAATTTAGGTTTGACCGGGTACAAAAATGATATGTTAAATGATGCTAGGCAAACGGAATATTCTATAGGGTTAAATCCTTTCATACGATATTATTTAGCAGCGTGGAATAAACTGTCGTTATTTGGCCAGGGAAATATTAATGCAACATATACCGCAACAAAATATAAAAATAATGGAACAACAACAAAAGGCCATTCAAATGTGTTTGCCTTAAACTGTTTCCCGGGACTTTCATATGCAATTAGCGACAGGTTATCCTTTGAATCCACAATTGGTATTTTTAATTTTAGCTACAGTTATACCTTTGAAAAAGATGGTGATAATAAGAGAAGAATCTCTGCATTTAATATCGGAGCCGGCACAAACCGCATTATCACCCTTGGATCAGTTAGTATAGGAGCCATTTATAAGTTTTAGAATGTTCCCGTCTGAGTATATGACGATTTATTAATATAATTATTCGCAGAAATGATAAAAGTGAAATGTGTTTTATTAATTGCTGTGATATTATCACTTCAGCTCATTAAATCCGCCGGCATCAGTGCACAGGTTACCGGAATATCTAAAGATCTTGAACTGGTAAAACTGACCGATAATGCCTATATGCATGTT
>DATFLA010000484.1:0-10018 GCA_035268305.1 Bacteroidales bacterium
CGGGAAATATCTCTTCTTTGTGTCATCCCGTGATTTCAATCCTACTTTCAGTGAAGTTGGTCCCACAATAAGCTATTCTGACATGGGAGGAATCTATTTCGTCACACTAAGCAAGAAAACTCCTTCACTGTTCAAGCTGAAGAGCGATGAGGTTGAAATTGCCAAACCCGACACTAAAAGTGTTTCAACAGATAAGAAGAAAGAATCCAAAAAGGCAGGTAAAGAAGAGCCAAAGACAGAATCTTCCTCTGATATTGAAATAGATACAGATGGAATTGTAGGACGTATAGGCAAGCTGCCTTTGAAAGCTTCAAACTACGGTAATCTAACCTCCGTAGGCAGCAGGCTGTATTATCAAAGAATGGGAGAGACTGACAGAAGACCGGTGTTGGCTATGTATGATTTTGATTCCAGGGAAGAAAAAGATCTCGGTCAGGCAAACGGATATGAGATATCGAGGGATAAGAAGAAAATGATTGTATCGCAAAACGGTCATTATGCAATAATAAATCTCCCTTTCGCAGAACTGCGACTGACTGATAATCTTGATCTCTCAGGTCTTCAGTTAGACCTTAACAAGCACAAGGAGTGGAACCAGATCTACTGGGAGTCGTGGAGACAGATGAGAGACTTCTTCTACTCACCAACGATGAACGGCGTCGACTGGAAAGCTGAAGGTGACAAATACCACCAGCTTGTTCCTTATGTCAACCAGAGAAAAGACCTTACATACATAATCGGAGAACTGATAGGAGAACTCAATATCGGACATGCCTATGTAGGCGGCGGAGAGCAACCTCAACCAAAAAGAATTAAAACAGGACTGTTAGGTGCACAGCTTTCTAAAGACAAAGAAAGCGGCTACTTCAAAATAGACAGGATACTGCAGGGACAAGACTGGACAGGCGATGTAAAATCACCTCTCACATCTATTGGTGTAAACGCAAAAGAAGGCGATTACATTCTTGCTGTTGATGGTGTTCCTACAAATAATGTGGAAAACATCTACGAAATGCTTGTAGACAAGGCAGGCAAGCAGGTAAGGCTTACAATAAGCTCAACTCCGACAAAACAGGGCGAACATGTAGAAACTGTTATGCCTATAGATGATGAAGCACCGCTCTATTACCACGATTGGGTCAGCAGTAATATTGAGAAGGTAAATAAAGCTACCAATGGAAAGGTTGGTTATATCCATATTCCTGATATGGGTGTTGACGGATTAAATGACTTCATTAAATACTACTACCCTCAGCTAGAAAAAGAAGCCCTTATCATTGATGTCAGGGGTAATGGCGGTGGCTTTGTCTCTCCAATTATTATTGAGGCGTTAAGAAGGGTGGCATCACAGATAACAATAACAAGGAACTCAAAGCCCGAGGTTGACCCCGATGGTACACTATATGGGCCGATGGTTCTTCTTTGTGATGAATTCTCAGCTTCTGACGGGGACATAGTTACTTACCGCTTCAAACACTATAACCTTGGCAAGGTGATAGGAAAACGTACCTGGGGAGGTGTTACTGGAATAAGAGGTACACTTCCCTTCCAGGATGGTGGCTTCCTTAACAGGCCTGAATTTTCAAGATACAGTCTCGACGGTAAGAAATGGATTATTGAAGGTAAAGGCGTTGAACCGGATATTGTTGTTGATAATGATCCGTACCTTGAATATACAGGAGTTGATCAGCAATTGAACAAAGGTATTGAAGTACTTCTTGAAGAACTGAAAACACAACGTAAAACGATTCCGAATCATCCACCCTACCCGGTGAAATAGTGAACGGTTAGAAGTTCAAGTACGTTGTGCGGCATGAGGTTTAAAGTTGAGGGTGAAAGGTAAACGGCAATCGGTAATCGGTGATCAGAACTGAATGCCGGTTACCGATCACCATATACCTTGTCTCCTATACCCTATTTCCCTGTTACATTAAACGCTGCCACATAATAACCTGGATCTACCTTGATTGTGGCCCCTTCAGTGTCAAGTTTAACAGTTGTCTGTCTTGTTAACGGGGAGATGTTCATTGGTTTTCCCGACACATATATCTTAAGTGGCATATTAAATCCAGTGACACAATTGTTCCAGCGGAAAGTCAGCTCGTTGCCCTTAACAAAGTATTCAAATACAGGTATTCTTACATCCCTGAGGTACTGATCGAAGAATTTCTGCAGGTTGATGCCTGTCTTCTCACTGAGGTAATTTTCTACCTGTGCTCCTGTAACTACCTTGTGAAAAAAATCCTTATTAAGACCTCTCAGTATACCTCTCCATTTTTCATCATCATTTACAATCTGTCGAAGGGTATTAAGCATATTTCCGCCTTTGTAATACATGTCCCCCGAACCCTCATAGTTCATGTTGTAAATACCAATTATGGGCCGGTCATTTCTGATAAGGCTCCTTGTCCCGAGAACATAGTCGCTGCCGGCTTCCTTACCGTAATAATACTCCACATACAGACTCTCGGCATAATTTCCAAAACTCTCATGTATCCACATATCGGCAGGATCAGCATCAGTAATATTGTTTGCAAACCACTCATGTGCCGACTCATGAATGATAATGAAATCAAATTTTAGTCCCCAGCCCGAATTACTGAGATCAGTACCTCGGTACCCATTTTTAAAGCCGTTTCCATATGTAACAGAGCTCTGATGCTCCATGCCCAGGTAAGGGGCTTCAACAAGCTTGTATCCATCTTCATAGAAAGGATATGGCCCGAACCAGTGCTCAAAAGCTTTCAGCATCATTGATGCCTGCCGGAATTGAACCTTTGCTTTTTCAAGGTCCTCTTTAAGTACATAATAATCACAGTCGAGAGGACCTTTTTCCCCGTCGAACACTTCTGAGAAATGGGCATAATCTGCAATATTAATGTTAACACAGTAATTGCTGATAGGATTTGCTACAAACCAGTTGTATGTTTTAGTCCTGGTTTTCCTGTTCTTTACAACGCTGCGCAGGCGTCCGTTTGAAACATCCATAAGACCGGACGGTACGTTAACGCTTATCAGCATACTATCCGGCTCATCATACATGTGATCCTTACACGGCCACCAAAGACTTGCACCAGAACCTTCGCATGAAGAAGCTACGAAAGGCAGACCCTTTGAATCGGTCTTCCAGGTAATACCACCATCCCATGGAGGACGCCTTGCTACCTTTGGTCTTCCGCTATATGAAAGAATAACTGAATATATCTTTCCTTTTTCCTGTTTCTCGTCCATAGTTATCCAGTAAACATTTCCATCCCTCCTGAAAGACAGGTTTTTTCCATCCTGTATTGCAGAAGTCAGTTTTAAAGGTTCCTGGAGGTCAATCTGCATCACGGCAGCAGGTTGAAGAACCCTGTAGGTAACAGTATTTGTTCCATGAATTGTGCTGTCGGCCGGATTAACAACTATATCAAGATGATAATAGGTAAGATCCCACCAGGCACGTTCAGGGGTAACAGATCCCCTCAGCGTATCCTGACGAGTAAAAGGTCTGTGTGGAAAGATAAAGTGCTGAGCCTTAACCGGTAATGCTGCAGCCAGTAAAGCCAGCACAGCAAGGAAAGTAATTTTCTTATACATTTTATTGGGTTTATTAATCGATAAAGAACAAAAGTAAACAGATATTGCAAAAATAAAAGATGAAGTGTGATGCTTATATGCTTCAAAAAAAAATCTACTATCGCATGTCTGATTAATTATCGCAAATCTATTTAGTTTTCATAACTTAGTTAAAATTTCAAAACCTGAAAAAAATGAGAAAAACCGTCATTTCATTAATGTCAATGATTACCTTAACCATCTGTCTAACAGGCATCGTAATGGCACAGGAATCACCTCGTTTCAGGGAGTCCTTCGACCAGGGATGGAAATTCATCAGGTATTTCAATTCTTTTGATGAAGATGCTTCTGTAAGTAAAGAGCCTGGAAACCTTCAGATGCCATCAGTAGATGACAATAACTGGCAGAATGTTGACCTGCCTCACGACTGGGCTATTACAGGGCCGTTCAGTGATACCCTGGAGAATAATACAGGTTTATTGCCATGGAAGGGTATCGGGTGGTACAGGAAGCACTTTTTCATAAGCAAGAATGACAGCGATAAACGTATCTACATCGATTTCGACGGAGCAATGGCTTATGCCAGGGTATGGCTTAATGGGAAATATGTAGGTGGCTGGCCCTATGGCTATACCTCCTTCAGGCTTGATCTTACACCCTATATCATACCGGGTGGAGAAAACACAATAGCAGTCCGGCTCGACACAAAAATCTGGGATTCAAGATGGTATCCGGGTGCGGGAATATACAGAAATGTATGGCTTATCAAGACATCACCACTTCATATAGCATATAACGGAGTTTTCTGCACGACACCTGATATTACAAAAGACCGGGGTATGTTGAGCGTGGAAGCTGAAGTTGAAAATCATTATGACAATGACGTCCCGGTAACAATCAGGGTATCTGTTTACAAGCTTAATTCAAAATTTGAAAAGGACGGGAAAGCTGTAGCGAGGTCGGTTGATGTTAGTGCCTCAATTCCTGGTAGGGGCAATCATGACTTCAGACTTGATATCCCTGTAAAGGATCCTGTATTGTGGGATGTTTATACACCCGAATTATACAGGGTTCATGTAACGGTATTGAAAGACGGCGCAGTGTCGGATGAGTATGAGACAAATTTCGGATTCAGGACTCTTGATTTTACTCCGCGTGACGGATTACTTTTAAATGGTAAAAGAGTTGAGATAAAGGGTGTTTGTAATCATCATGATCTGGGAGCACTTGGTGCAGCATTCAACACCAGGGCAGCAGAGAGGCAGCTTGAGCTCCTCAAGGAGATGGGATGCAATGCCATAAGAACAAGTCATAACCCTCCTGCCCCTGAACTGGTGGATCTTTGCGATAAAATGGGCTTTTTGATGGAGGTGGAAGCTTTTGACACATGGAGGATTGGTAAAAAGAAAAATGATTACAACCTTCTTTTCAATGCCTGGCATGTGGAGGATCTTAAAGCCATGGTTCGTCGCGATAGGAACCATCCCTCCGTTATAATATGGAGCATCGGCAACGAAGTACCCGATCAGAGGAACCCTTACCTGTCGCAGGAACTAAATGATATAGTTAAGTCTGAAGATAATACAAGACCTGTAACTTCAGGCTGTAATGATCCGGACTCAGGTACAGACGGGTTTCAGAAAACCCTGGACCTTTTTGGTATCAATTATCATCTGAATGATTATCAAAGGTTTTTTGACGATAAAGACAATGCCAATGAGCCGATGCATTCAAGTGAATCAGCTTCAACAGTAAGCTCCAGGGGGGAGTACTTTTTCCCGGTGGTGACAGGTGATCTGATGGACAACCTGCCGGGTAACGGCATCTGCCAGGTCACATCCTATGATGTGGCATATCCGGCCTGGGCCAGTACGCCTGACCAGCAGTGGGAAGTGCTTGATAAATTTCCTGCAGTGCTCGGAGAATTTGTATGGACGGGATTCGATTACCTTGGAGAGCCTACCCCCTATTCGGGAGATCTGTCGGGTTTAAAACCGGGTACCAGGTGGTATGAACAGACAAAAAAGATGCTTGATGAAATCGGATTAAAGGAAGTACCATCAAGAAGCAGCTATTTCGGAATATTTGACCTGGCAGGCTTTAAGAAAGATCGTTTTTATCTTTACCAGTCGCGATGGAGACCTGATCTGCCTATGGCTCATATACTGCCACACTGGAACTGGCCTGACAGGAAAGGGAAGGTTACTCCTGTATTTGTTTATACTTCCGGTGATGAAGCAGAGTTGTTCCTTAACGGGAAATCGCTGGGGAGGAAGACAAAAGGCAGGTATGAATATCGTCTCAGGTGGGACGATGTGGTTTATCAGCCTGGTGAATTAAAAGTCGTTGCCTACAAAGATGGCCAGGAATGGGCAGAAGATGTGATGAAAACGACAGGTAAAGCGGATGTCCTTTACGCAACGGCGGACAGCTCAACAATTAAGGCTGATGGCCGGGACCTTGTTTTCATAACTGTTAAGATAGAAGACCGGGACAAGCTGCTAGTTCCGGGGTCTGACAACAATATAATATTTACTGTGGAGGGGCCTGGCAGGATTGTCGCTACTGATAATGGAGACGCTACAAGTCATGTGCCATTCCAATCGCATAACAGGGATGCTTTTAACGGGATGTGTCTTGTCATTGTTTCGGCTGACCAGGGTGCTTCAGGATCTTTCACAGTAAAGGCAAGTTCCAAAGGACTTAAAAATGCCTCAGTCACAATAAATATTAATAATTAATATATAATAGAATATTAATTATATAAGTAATTTATACATATTTCATCTCTACGCATATATTAATCCGTAACCATTCTAAACCAGCCGCCTGGTATAGAAAAGTTTGTCATCGCCAAAGGCATAAAAATCTTTCAAACGAGCCTCCAGGATGAAACCATTGTTTTCATAAAAACCCCTTGTCGAAGCATAATGGTCCATGCCTGATGTCTCTGCAATAAGTATACTGCAGCCCATAAGAGTAGCTTCCCTGCATGTCTCATTAAGGAGCTCCTTCCCTATTCCCCTGCCCCTGAAATCATTATGAGTAACAATCCAGTAAAGATCAAATGAAGTCCGTGAAATAGATATGGGACCATAACATGAATAAGCTACTGTTATACCATCAACTTCAGCAAATACAAAATAATATTCGCTTGATATTCCTGCATCCAGTCTTTCGACTATCAGTTCTACCGCTATTTCAACCTCATGATCATAAAAAAAACCGGTCGACTTAACTATTTCCCTGATGCGTTCAACATCCTCTTCAACAGGTATAGTTCTGAAAAATACGTTCATATTGCACCTTTTTAATTAGTAAACTTTCTGTAATTAAGGATTGTGGATTCTAAAGGTTATCGACAAATGCGGCGAATGAAAATAGAAGTCAGTTTTGTCTGAACCTAAAATTACAATTAAAATTCCCGGTGAAGATAAATAAAGTTATGTAAGGAAATACCGTAAAAAAAATTAACATCCGTTCCCATATAAAAAAAACCGTCTCAAATTTGAGACGGTTTTTGGTGTTAACTTAAAACCTAAAACCAGGATTGGCCGGGCGGCCAAAAAAGATGATTACTTCTCTGCCACAACGTCATCGTTGATAAGCATTGGGAAATAAGCTGCAATCATCTGTGTATTTTCAAGTTCACTATTCTGACCATGAGTCAGTTTTTTCTGATGGAAATATTCACTCCTGTTAAGAAGATCATCAGAGGTGGAAAAACCTTCGCACACAACGGATTTGTCGAGTTTCTGAACCCCAAAATAATCTTTGTTACAAGTATACTGTACCGAAAGTTTATCAGACAGTACAATATAATCATTGCACTTTTTCCCTTTTTTAATAGCAACTGTTACTTCCAGTGGGGAGTTCTGATAACTGATAACAAAAGATTTAAGCTCTTCCCCGTTAATTGTTAACGGATTGTCTGCCATTGTAATAGTGTAATCTCCCATAGGAGTATGTGATTTTCCTGTGGCGACAACTTCTCTGGCAAACGATGCAGTACTAAAAGCTACTATTAGTAATCCTGCGAATAATAATTTTTTCATGGCTTTGTTTTTTTGGTTTTTAATAAATTCTTTTCAATTACTTTTTACTGTCTTCCCTTTACTGTCTCATATTATCAGGGTGAAGTAATTATCTTAATGTCCAAAACGAAATTATACTATTAAGTAAAGCAGAAAAAGAGACATTCAACGGATAGCAGTTCCGGTCAAACGAATGGTCCAAAACGCAGCACATTCAGTTTTTAAAAACACGGAAAATTTACTGTTTTTATAAAAAGATACCGGGAGATAATCTTATGAAAGACCCTGTGCCATGTTTAAACAGGTAACCGAAAGACCAGGCACGACTCATTTTCAGTTTTGCTTACATACAAGGAGACAATAAAATTACGGGAAGAATAGAGACCCCGATTTGTTCGCCAAAAAGTAAGAATTTTACCGGTCTTTTTTTAATTGAGTGAAATGTCAGAGCCTGCTTTTGACGTTTTTCCAGTAAAGGTCGGTCTGCTCACCGGAACCGTTCCATCTTTTTGCAATTTCTTCAAAATTATAAGGCCCTATACCGGAAGCATAAAACAGGAATATCTTTTCAGATATCTTATAATTATACAAATCTTTCATCGTATAATGACTGTCTGTTCTGATGTTATAATCATGCAACCGAATCGGTCTTATCTGGAAATAACCAACTGCATGCTCCTCCGGATTGTATGCAAAAGTATCCAGCTTAGTTTCGACCATTCCAATAGCATGAATCAACCTGGTGAATGGTTGTACAGGTGTTCCTTCAGTAATCATCAGCGCCCTGTTTACAGGTGCCAGCACCCTTAAGGCAATGAAAAGCATCAGGGCAAGGAAAATTGTCTTTTTTATAACGGAAGACATAACTAAGTAATAATTTTTCAGTTCTTATTCATGATCGGGAAAAGACATAATAAAGCTGCAACAGTATTCATATTACATGTCGCGGTACATTAGTCTTTTCATTGTTAACTGTCCATAATTCATTCATTTACTGCTAACAACTATATAATTAAATTGTTTGCAGCATCAGACCAGTTAACAATACTTAATTGCGAACTTCTTAGCTATGATATTGATTTTATGATAAATATACCAGGGGGATAGCTCCCGGTATATTAATGAATAACAACTACCCGGCTGAAAGTTTAACATTGATTGCCATTGGACCTTTAGGACCCTTGCCAATCTCAAAAGTGACAAGGTCTTCCTCTGAAATCTCATCAATGAGGCTGTTATGATGAACAAATATTTTATCGGATGTGGCAAGGTCCCTGATAAATCCGAATCCCTTTGATGAATTATAAAATGTTACTTTACCTCTTCTTACGGGATCTTCATTTTCCGAAGATTCAGTCCTGGCTGCACCAAGTTCAATACTATCCACATCCACTTCTGTCTTCTTATCAGGATCAGGCGGAGTATCGGATATCATTCCGAACTCATCTACATAAGCGATCATATCATCAAAACTGCTTTTACCTGCCTCTTTTTTTAACAACCGCTTTTTTTCCTTCTCTTTGCGCTTTTTGTCTTTCTTCTTTTTGATTTCTTTTTTACTAAATGACTCTTGTGATCTTCCCATTAAATAAAATTAAATAAATTAAAATTCACCCGACAAGGGCAAGAATTTACAAACTATTCAGACTTATATTGTGCAAGTAGAATCACCATCGATTTTTCGAAATAGCACTCCTTTAGCCTGTGTGTTGCTGAATATACCACAAATATACCAAAATTTTCCGTGTAAAGCGAATTAACTGCCCGGGTGCCAGAGAACAGAACAATGATTACAACATTCCATCCGGGCATGAATTCCCCTGCAACATTTACTATTCGATTATGGCCCGGGTTCAATGGATTACCTGCAATAAGGACTGAATTAAGCTACTGACTGAACCTGAAGTTTTGAATGACACTCCTGAAAACTGAACACTATTCATATTCAGATGTTTATTATGAAAGCTGTTACGGTATGGTACTAAATTTAAACTATTGCTAAGCCTTAATTGAATATACGTAACCTGAAAATATTTATTGTACTGCTTCTGCTGGCAACGGCAACAGTCAGACCTTGCTATTCCGGTCCTCCTTTCGATACAGACGATCCGGTTCCGGTAATGTTCAGGCACTGGGAATATTACATTTCATCAATAAATACCTACCAGGCCGGTGTATGGTCGGGCACCTCACCACATCTTGAATTTAATTATGGCATAGTACCGAATGTACAGGTTCACCTGCTTCTTCCATTTAACTATATGTCAGTGATGCATAGTCATGCCCGTTTTGGTTATGCTGATACTGAATTTGGTTTCAAATTCCGTTTTATACAGGAAACTGCCAACAGGCCACAAGCCGGGATATTCCCGATTATTGAGGTTCCTACAATACAGAACAGTGAATTCAGTGACGGAAAGACAAAG
>DATFLA010000485.1:0-9423 GCA_035268305.1 Bacteroidales bacterium
CGCCAGCGTCCTGTTTACTTCGCGCAGGTGGAAATAGGACCGCGCATTGCTTATTCTGCTGTCAATACCTGTTGTCAGTCCTCTTAGACCTGTTATAAAACGTGCATTATGGTAGTTATTCCCGTTCGCCAGAAGAAAAAGAGAAACACCCTCAAGTATAATAAAGATGATAAGATTATTAAATTTCAGCAGAAAGTTAAGTAAACTCCTCATTCTAAGGGTTTGTTTATCTCATTAGGAACTGGAATTTTTCAACATTTTTAAGGGCTACTCCTGTACCCCTTGCAACAGCATGGAGAGGATCTTCAACAACATTAAAGTTAATATTTATTTTATCTGCAAGTCGCCTGTCGAGACCTCTGAGCAATGCTCCGCCACCAGCCAGGTAAATTCCCTTGTTGACTATATCGGCATAGAGTTCCGGAGGTGTTTGTTCAAGGACACTCAGAAGAGCCGCTTCAACTTTGGAAAGCGATTTATCGAGGCAATAGGCGATCTCCTGGTACGAAATCGGAATCTCAATAGGCAGAGCTGTCATTATGTTAGGACCTCTGACAATAAAATCAGCCGGAGGGTTATCAATATCGGGAAGAGCAGCTCCAACGGCAATCTTAATATCCTCAGCCGTACGCTCACCTATTTTTATATTATGCTGGTGGCGCATATAAGCCTGAATATCGGATGTAAAGCCATCGCCTGCTATCCTTATCGACTTATTACATACTATTCCACCCAGTGCTATTACAGCTATTTCTGTTGTACCACCTCCTATATCAACTACCATACAACCTTCGGGAGCTTCCACATCGAGTCCTATACCAATAGCTGCAGCCATGGGCTCATAGATCATGTACACGTCGCGTCCGCCTGCATGCTCCGAAGAATCTCTTACAGCCCTTATCTCAACTTCGGTACTGCCCGAAGGAATACAGACCACCATCTTCAGCGACGGAGCAAAGAGGCGCGGTCCCTTGTTGATAAGTTTAATCATCCCCCTTATCATAAGCTCGGCTGCATTGAAATCAGCTATTACACCATCCCTTAAGGGCCTGATAGTCTTTATGTTTTCATGAGTTTTACCATGCATTTGCCTTGCCTGTTCACCTATGGCAATGAGCTTACCCGTTACTTTATCTAAAGCCACTATAGATGGCTCATCAACAACAATTTTATCATTATTGATAATGATTGTGTTTGCAGTCCCGAGATCAATTGCAATTTCCTGCGTTAAGAATGAAAATACGCCCATATGATGAGATAATTAATTAATTTATCAATGTCTGAAATGTCTGACACCTGTAAAAACCATGGCCATGCCGTTTGCTGAACAATAATCAATCGAATCCTTGTCCCTGACCGATCCACCCGGCTGTATTACTGCGGTAATACCTGCCTTATGGGCAATCTCCACACTGTCGGCAAAAGGGAAGAAAGCATCTGAAGCCATTACCGAACCCTTAAGATCAAAACCAAAAGTACCAGCCTTCTCAATTGCCTGTTTTAAGGCGTCAACCCGAGATGTCTGACCTATTCCGCTTGCACAAAGCTGCCTGTTTTTAGCCAGCACTATAGCATTTGATTTACTGTGTTTCACAATAATATTGGCAAAGACAAGATCATCAATCTCAGACGGATTCGGATGCCTGTCTGTTACTGCTTTCAGATCGTCTGCCGTTTCGGTACTTGTATCACTTTCCTGCCATAATACACCGTTTAACAATGCCCTGTAATTATACCCGGATACTGTGCTTTCTTTTCTTTTAAGTATTATCCTGTTTTTCTTCCTGGCGAGAATCTCAAAAGCCGACCCGGAATAATCGGGAGCTATTATTATTTCGAAGAATATCTTGTCAATCTCCCTGGCAGTTTCCTCATCCACATTCACATTGGTAATAATAATACCTCCGTAAGCCGATAGGGGATCACATGCCAGAGCATCGCGCCATGCTTCCACAGGATTTTCACGGCAGGCAACCCCGCACGCATTATTATGCTTTATTACTACGTATGTCGTTGTTGTGAATTCATCGATAAGCCTGAGTGCCGCATCAACATCCAGCAAATTATTATATGAAAGCTCTTTGCCATGCAGCTTATCGAAAAGAGCAGCCGGATCGCCGTAAAAGACACCCTTCTGGTGAGGATTTTCTCCGTATCTCAGGGGATAATATGAATCTATGCTCTCCCAAAATGCAGGTATGGCTTCACCGGAATTAAAATACCTGAAGATAGCAGTGTCATAACCGGACGAAACACGAAATGCCCTGGCAGCAAAAACCTTTCTATCCTCCAGGCAGGTAACTCCTTCACCCGCATTAAGAAGCTCAAGAAGATCCAGGTACTGATCTCTTCCGGAAACTACAAGAACATCATTATAGTTCTTCGCTGCGGCTCTTATAAGGGAAATACCACCTATATCAATCTTTTCAATAATCTCCTGTTCATCAGTAACTGTTTTTACCGTTTCTTCAAAAGGGTACAGATCAACAATGACAAGGTCAATCTCCGTGATGTTGTACTGAACCAGCTGTTCCTTGTCGCTGCTGTTATCCCTTCTTGCCAAAATGCCACCGAATACCGACGGATGAAGTGTTTTAACCCTGCCACCGAGGATTGAGGGATAATCGGTCAGATCTTCTACTTTTTCTGCTTTAATCCCAAGTTCATTAATAAAGGTCCAGGTACCTCCTGTTGAGAATATCTTTATCCCCAATTCATTAAGCTTTTTTACAATATCAGCTAATCCTTCTTTATAAAAAACTGAAATAAGAGCACTGTTAATTTTCTTGTCACTCATTTTATGATAATTACGACAGATTTAGGATCCCACTTTAAGGTGGTTAAAAATAGATAATTTTTTATTATCCTCCATGCAATATACTTACGAATATATTCTATTATTGTTTATCTGGTCAAAATCCTGTAATATCAGGATGCAATGATATTAAAATGACAGAAGGGTTATGTGAGCATAATCAATGATTTTCGTATCTTTGATGCTTTGTAAAAACAGATAATTCAAAACAGGATATGTTTCTAAGACTTCTGAAAGAAAGTTTTTTATTTGGGCTTAGTTCCATATATGTCAATAAGTTAAGAACTTTTCTGTCGCTTTTTGGAATTACCATTGGAATAGTATCAATTATATCTGTCTTTACCATTCTCGACTGGATGGAAAAAGCAATAAGGGACAATATATCAAGCCTTGGTGACAATGTGCTTTATGTAACCAAATGGCCCTGGGGAATAAATACGAACCTGCAATGGTGGGACATTATTAAATGGCCTGCTGTTTCAAAATCCGATTACCAGGCTGTACTTAATAAATCGACAAAAGCAAAATACGCGTGTCTTACTGTGGTTCAGCCCGAACCCATCAAGTACAGGAAAAATCTTGCCAGCGATATCAATATATATGCCGTGTCGAACGATTTCGAGAACATCCGATCATTTGAAATAGAAGACGGCCGTTATTTTTCACCCGAAGAGATTGCCTCAGGAAGGAATGAGATTATTCTTGGTGCAGTGCTTGCGGAAAGATTGTTCGATAATGTAAATCCTGTAGGGAAACAGGTAACTGTAGCCGGTAAGAGAACAACCGTAATTGGTGTATTCACCAAGGAAGGAAAAGGAGGAATAGGTGATAATGGTATGGATGATATGGCGGTCATTCCGCTAAATTTCGGAAAGACTTTTATCAATATGAAAAATATGTTTCTCAATTCGACTCTGATGATCAAGGCTAAAGACGGGATATCGGCCCAGGATCTGAGCGATGAGACTACAATGATACTTCGTGCCGCAAGAAGGCTGCGTCCGGATATGAACGATGATTTTTCAATAAACCGCGCAAGTGTAATATCTCAAAGCTTCGACTCCGTCTTTGCAGGTATCAACATGGGTGGATGGGTAATCGGGGGATTCGCAATACTTGTAGGAGGTTTTGGTATTGCCAATATAATGTTTGTATCTGTCAGGGAACGAACTAACCAGATCGGGATACAAAAAGCCCTTGGTGCAAAAAAATTCTTCATTTTGCAGCAGTTCCTTGTTGAGTCGGTATTGCTTTCAATAATAGGAGGATTGCTGGGTGTATTTTTTATTTTTATTGCTACTATCGTTGTTAACTATGCGTATGAGATGCAGATCCATCTTACCCTGGGCAATACCATGTTGGCCATATTCATTTCAGGGTTTATCGGAGTAGTTGCTGGTTATGCTCCTGCCTATTCTGCAGCGAGGATGAATCCCGTTGATGCCATTGGATATTCATTTTAAAGACGGCAGGGAGTTATCTTCTATCCAGTTTGTAAGATCAATAAAGCCCTGGACAGAAAGTTGTTCAGGTCGTAAACCGAAGTCGGGGTAATCTTCATTTGTTAACCTGAAAGCGGCCCGTACCGAATTCCTGAGTGTCTTCCTCCGCTGGTTGAAACACGATTTTACAACACGCACAAAAAGCTTTTCATCACAAGCCAGCTTATTAACACTGTTACGCCTAAGACGTATAACTCCCGATTTAACCCTGGGGACCGGTACAAATACATTCTCAGATACTGTAAACAGGTATTCGGTACTGTAATAAGCCTGTAGAAAAACACTCAGGATACCATATGTACGCGATCCCGGACCAGCACATATTCTCTCTGCCACTTCCTTCTGAAGCATGCCGCATACCTCCGTAACAAGATCCCTGTACTTAAGTATCCTGAAAAAGATCTGTGATGATATATTATATGGGAAGTTGCCAATTACTGCCATGGATGAAGTGAAAACACTATCAAGATCCAGGTTCAGGAAATCAGCTTCCATAATGCCTGAAAAGTCCGGGAAACGGGTTTTAAGGTAGTCAATCGATTCTGGATCTATCTCCACCACCCTGAAATCGGCAAAACTTCTTTTTACAAGGTAAGCCGTAAGGATACCCATTCCAGGTCCCACCTCCAGCACAGAATCGTAACCCTCTCCCGTTAGTGAGGAAGCTATCCTCCCTGCTATACCTTCATCTTTCAGGAAATGCTGTCCCAGGTTCTTCTTGGGCCTAACTTTACTCATTTATTGTTCCGTTATTAAGTTTATGTCAGAACTGCAGCAGCTCACGACCATATTTTCTCAGGATAGGCAATTTCAGATGCTCCAGAAGCATGATAAAACGCTTGAGCAGGTTATAATACAATGCTGCAAACAAGAGGAAGATCATCACCCATATAGCCAGCAGGTTAAATATAAGAGTACCTATCTTAAAATTGCCTATTTGTTTGAAAGGAGCAAAGAAATGGGCCCTGCCATATTTCGACAAGGGATGCATGAATACCGGGTCGGCCTTTTGAATAAACCTGTCACCAGCATCATATATCTTGTTCGTAGACAAACGGTTAAGCACCACATCTGCAAGACTTTCATTATAATTTTCATCTCTGAGTTTCTGAAATTCCGAATCACCAATCCTGTTTGTTATCTGCTGGTAGAGAGAGTCTCTCGCATATGAGAATTTCCTGTCCTCCAGCCTGAAATACATCTTCAGGCTGTCGAGAAGATGATTGGCATCTTCAGCTATCGTACCATTAAAATTCTGGTAATTAAGGTCGCCCAGCCATGAACCCGGCTTTATTCCCGAAATTTGCGACAGGTCGCGTATATGATAATTAAGCTTCTGAAAATTACTTTTTGAATAATCCATGTAATCAGGATCTTTTCCGGCT
Source organism: Bacteroidales bacterium (assembly GCA_035268305.1). Lineage (GTDB taxonomy): Bacteria > Bacteroidota > Bacteroidia > Bacteroidales > VadinHA17 > LD21. The sequence goes on from DATFLA010000485.1 coordinate 5,703, forward strand.
GTAAGGCATTCATTGACTTTTGTTTTAAGAGCCGGGATAAGGAATGAGGCATACCAGTCATTCTGGCTTATCTCCATGTCGTCCTTAAAGAAAGGCTTTTCGAACTTATTACTTTTAAATTCTTCCACGCAAAGAGCCTCGTATGCCCAGCGGGTCACCATTATATCTCCAACAACAGGAACATATATCTTCTTACTGATCGACCTGTGCAAATCATCAAATTTAATCATGGCCCCGCCAAGGGGCAGCTGGGGTACCAGTATTAGAGGTATCAGTATATAAATGCTTACAGCAGTCCTCATACCCGCGGATATATTAAGCCCCATCATGTTACCGAAACATGCGGTGGAAAACAGTATTATCCATTGTTGCAATAACATACCTTTTACATCGAGTATAAGGTTGGCTACAAGTATGAATGAAAGGGACTGTATGGCAGATAATGTGAAGAGAAAGTTAATTTTGGATATAAGGTAGCTGAGTCTGCTCAGATTAAGGAATTTCTCTCTTTCCAATATCTTCCTGTCACGAAAGATCTCTTCAGCGCTTACTGTCAGCCCGATGAACAGTGCTACAATTACTGCCATAAAAAGAAAGATCGGGTAATTCTTGTTATTTGAGAAGATATATGTGCTGTTTTCGCTGAACTTGGAAATATATCCCAGGATGAATGCCAGCAATGGAGCTTCCAGCAGGTTAATCAGCATATACTGCCGGTCGGCCAGCTTTCTTGTGATATTACGTCTTATGAATGTACGTATCTGTTCTGCCTTCCTGGGAACCCTGAAGTTACTGGGAGGTATGGCCGTTTTGGAGGGCCTGTCTCCCAGTACAGGCATCATCTTCTTTTTATATTTTTCGTACCATTCTTTCGGACTGATCTGCCTGTCCTTACCAGGATAGCCGGCATTATCTATCACCTTAACCTCCACGATGTGGAGTATACTGTCTGTTTCAACATTACCGCAATTCGGGCATTCGCTCTGCCCTGCATTAGCCTGCGATGTTTCCGTTTTGAAATAAACAAGTGCCTCTACAGGGTCCCCGTCGTAGATCATATACCCGCCCTTGTCGAGCAACCAGAGCCTGTCGAACATCTTTATTATATCTGAAGAAGGCTGGTGTATAATTGCGAAGACCAGCTTCCCGCTAAGAGCCTGGTTTCGAAGTAAGGCCATTACCTTTTCCGAGTCGAATGAAGACAAACCGGACGTAGGCTCATCAATAAACAGGATCACGGGCTCACGCATCAGTTCAAGTCCGATATTAAGACGTTTACGCTGGCCACCGCTTACCTTCTTGTTTAGAATATCGCCTACCTGCAGGTCTTTTATGTCATAGAGATCAAGATCCTGAAGCACCTTCTCAACAGTATTTTTCAGCCTTACCTCATCATAATCACCAAAACACATGCGGGCATTGAAATAAAGGTTCTGATATACAGTAAGCTCCTCAATAAGCATGTCATCCTGAGGAACAAAACCTATCAGTCCTTTTAACTCTTCCGAATCTGAATTAATATCGTAGCCGTTAATGTAAATATTTCCGCTGGTTGGCTGTGTTTTTCCGTGAAGCAGGTTAAGCAATGTCGTTTTTCCAACACCACTTCCCCCCATGATCCCGATCAGGTTACCTGATTCAACCCTGAAATTCATCTTTTGAATTCCGTTCTCTGAATTACGGAACCTGTATTCCACATCATGCCCCTCGAAGAATATCTTCTCGGGGAATTTTCTTGAGACAAATTTCTTAAAGATCTTGGAATAATAGATGGGATCAATTCCCTGGCCTTTTATATTAACACCCCGTTCGAGCAGGTAAGGCCGGCATGCAATTATATCCCTTCCCTTGAAATAAAGGACAAGCGGACCGTCGTATGTTATAAGCAGTGTTCCAGTGCTCTCGATATGAAGGACTACAAGATGTCCCTTGAATCCCTTGATCCTTATATGTCTCCACTTATCATAATTCTTGTATAATGAAGCTCCCGATAACTCAGGGTTATCACTCTCTATTATTAAAAGGCAGTCCGGTGATACCTCATCATATGAACGACCTATCATGAAAGCCGTTGCATTCTCATATTCTTTCCTGGAGATATTGAAAGTCCTGGCAACAATATCAATGATAGTCTTTTCCTGTTCAGAGATCATGCCGTCCTCAAAGGCAAACTCGATAAGCTGAAGAAAGACTATCATTCTTTCTTCCAGGAAAAGACCCTTTTTGATCTGCCGGCAGATATTCGTTATCTGGAATGAGATAAGTGAGTCATCATCAGACAATTCAGCTTTGTCGACACTCTTAAGCTCATTATAATAAAACTCGAGGTTATTCTCAAAAAGGGCAAAATACTCCTCTTCAAGCTCCCTGCTAAGATAACGTCTCAGGTAACTCCGTAAGATCTTTCTGCCCCGCGAAGATATTCCACCCGGATTTATGGTAGAAACAATTGCAAAAATATGAATTAAAGCAAGAAGAACAGACTCTCTCATTCAGGCACCGGATAACAAAAAGACCGCAAAGCCAGTTACTTTGCGGCCTTATATTTAAGAATTAATTATTGTATAATCTTACTTCTTATATCAACAATGGCTTTTGTAATGTCGTTAATATTTTGCTGAGTAAGACTTGTTCCAATCCCATCATAAACCTTTTTGACAGGATCAAGAGTCTTTATAAAATCACTAACTGTCTGATCATTCATATAAGGCTGGGTGATTTCAAGGTAAAGATCGAGAGATTTCTTCTGCTCGAGCAACACTTTGGATATTCCTTCATACTGATATGCGGCATCAGATACCTGTGTTGTAAGGTAAACACCCTCAACCCATGCACCGCCTACAACAAGGAGAGCCAATGGCTGCTGATCATTCTGAATCAGGTAGGCATAAGTATCGTTGAAAGCATTTGTAAGAATTTTTACAAGGGTATCGCGCTTGTCAAAGTTATTCTTGATCTCGGTATACAGGTTCTCATTATATATCTTCGACATATTCAGTTCATTGGCAAGGGATCTTATAGCACTCAGGTAATCAATAACTGCTTGCTGCTGATTGTAAATTGTTGCATAACTGAGATCAGCTCCGTAAACACCAACATTTATAGCACGTGCTGAACTGCTGAAGTATTTCTTGGAGTTAGCAACAGGGTTTGTAATCCCAAAGGTATAACCAACTTCAAATTCAGAAAGCATCTTGATAACTTCTGCCGATGTTGGTAAAGGATATACATTTGTCTCAATCTGGTTCTCAATAGTCTGTGCCTGCTGCTCTTCGATCTTCTTCTGTTGTTTGGCAGCTTCCCTGTTCTTACACGACGTCAGGCCAGTAAATCCCAGTATCAGTAATGGAAGTATTATACCTGCAATAATCTTTTTCATTTTCAGTCAGTTTTATTATTTAAATTACCGTTTAAAATCCGTCCATAAAAGTAAATAAAAATATTGAAAATATTTAGTGACTTATATTTGTAGTGGCTAAAATCACAAAATTTCTTGATAAAATACTGTTTTAATTATCCAGTATAACATTTAACTGGCAGAAACTGTTGAAGAATAGCAGTATCATTCTAAAATCTGTGTAGTCTCACTACTTTCCTTTTCGAATGATCATTAGCATACAAGCCCTCTCCGTCCACAGATAATACATAATTTTATGTATCTTTATGCCCCTGAATTGATAGCATATTTTCATGACCTGGAATTTTGATGAATTAGTTGTAA
>DATFLA010000486.1:0-3906 GCA_035268305.1 Bacteroidales bacterium
CTACCTTAACGGTAAGGAAGTATGGCATTCAGTTTTATCAGCTCATACAACAGGCATTGTCGATGCCCTCTATAAAGTACTCGACACATACGAGAGTTATATAGATCCGGAAACCGAACTACCGGTCAAGGCAATAAGGAATATCAGGGAAGGGAGATACAGGAAATACAACGAGGTGACTTTCGACAGGACAACACGATCAGATTCGGCGATACTCACAAGCAAACTGACAGGGATACATATAACAGAACCGCGGATTCATGATATCCTTTCATGTTTTTATTATTTCCGCAACCATATTCTTCCCATCGACTCAAACCTGCAAAAAGGAAAGGTAACAACGATAATGACATGGTTCACAGATGAATTATATCCCATAAGGTTAAAATATATTGGTGAAGATGTCGTTAAAACAAAGTTGGGAAGGATAAGATGTTACAAATTCAATCCTGTGACGGAAAAAGGAAGGCTCTTTAAAACAGAGGATGATGTATCGTTCTGGTTCTCTGCTGATAAAAATTATTTACCGGTTAAGATACGATTTGATATCTTTGTAGGTGCTTTTACGGCAGAGATAACCAGTTGTGAAGGACTAAAATATCCGCTGGAGAGAATAAAGAAATAATACTAACCAAAAGAGAGAATAAATAAGAATTTATGGCAAGTACTGCAGATTTCAGAAACGGGTTAGTCATTGAATACAACAATGACCTTTATACAATCGTTCAGTTTCAACATGTAAAACCGGGTAAAGGCCCTGCCTTTGTAAGAACAAAGCTCAAGAGCCTTAAGACGGGAAGGGTGATAGACAATACTTTCGCATCGGGGACAAAGATAGAGGTTGCCCGTGTTGAGAGACGTCCCTACCAGTACCTTTACAAAGACGATATGGGCTACTATTTCATGCATAATGAAACATTTGAACAGATACATGTGGCGGAAGATCTTATTGAGAACAGCAGTTTCCTCCTGGAAGGTGAGGCTGTTGAGATTGTTGTACATGCCGATACAGAGACAATTCTTTCTGTCGATCTTCCACAGTTCGTTGTGATGGAAGTTGTGTATTCGGAACCCGGACTAAAAGGTGATACTGCAACAAACACCCTTAAACAGGCTAAGGTATCCAATGGTGAGACAATTATGGTACCGCTTTTCGTCAACACCGGAGATAAGATAAAGATCGATGTAAGGGAAAAGGCTTACGTTGAAAGAATCAAGGGTTAAAGATTCACCATGACAGATAAAAAGGTACCGAACGACAGGTTAAAGATCTCGAAATTCAAGCTCGATTCGCTGCTTGATATTACGCTTTCTATTAATGCCAACCTGCCAACAGAAGACCTTCTTGCAAAATATGAATCCATACTAAGAAACGACCTTGGTATTGGCAAGATCCTTATTTTCAAACACTCCGGACAATGGGAATGCCTGCTTAACGGGGGCTTCCCGTCCGGATTTGAGACAATCGATGTTGAGTCGATGTTGATGGATATAAATGAGATCTTCTTTGGAGCCGCCGACCTGGGCTTCGAAGGAGTAGATATAATAATCCCGGTATTCAATAACAACATCCATCTTGCTTTCGTCTTTATAGGTGATATAGAGGAAGAAGGAGAAGGCATGAGCCCCGTTCTGAAACACCTGAACTTCATTCAGACGATATCGAGCATCATCATTGTGGCAATTGAGAACATCAGGCTATTCAATGAGAGCCTCAGGCAGGAGTCGTTGAGGAAAGAACTTGAACTGGCAGCCAGGATGCAACAGATGCTTATACCGGATAACAAGCATATGCCAAGGAACCCTAAACTAAAGGTAACAGGTTTCTACTTCCCTCATTTTGAAGTGGGGGGTGATTATTACGACTGCATAAGCCTGTCCTGCAATAAAACAGGTTTCTGTATTGCTGATGTCTCAGGAAAAGGTATTTCGGCTGCCATATTAATGTCTAACTTCCAGGCAAATCTCAGGGCTCTTTTCACACACGATATTAACCTTGTTGCACTTGTTAAGAAGCTCAATAAGATTGTGGACCTGAATGCTGCAGGTGAAAAATTCATTACTTTTTTTGTTGCCAGGTACGACCACAGCACCAGAACCCTGGAGTACATCAATGCTGCCCATAATCCTCCTGTTCTTTATGATACCGTGACAGGTGAAACAAAATACCTGAGAGCCTCATGTGTAGGTATAGGTATGCTTGAAGAAATACCCACCATAAAAAAATCAGAAATAAAAATTACTGATTATTCGAAGATAATATGCTATACTGACGGCCTGTCGGAGATGATAGGACCTGATGGGAGGGAACTGGGGACAGAGGTAATCGTAAAATATATCTCAAACAATAAGCCTGTAAGCAGGAATATTTCGGAGATGATCCAGTCGTTGGGACTTCAGGAAAACAACCCTGCCATCTTCGATGATGTTTCAATCATAGCAGCCGATATGCTGTAGCTAGTAACCCGTTCTTATAAGGAAATAATTCTTTTTCCCTTTTTGCACAAGAAGGTACTTGTTATTGAGAAGCAGCTCAGGGCTAACTGTAAAATCCGCATCTTCTATTTTCACTTTATTAAGGCTGAGACCGCCACCCTGCACAAGTCTTCTCAGTTCACCTTTCGATGAAAATATCTGCGAATGGTCAACACACAGGTCCGTTACAGATACCCCATTCGCAAAGACATCACGGGGCACGTCAAACACCGGAACTCCCTCAAAAACAGATAAAAATGTGCTTTCTGACATTTTTTTAAGTGACTCTGTCGTTCCTTTCCCGAAGAGAATCTGCGACGCTTCCACAGCACCCTCATATTCTTCCCTTGAATGGACTGTAACAGTAATTTCTTCAGCAAGTTTCTTCTGAAGCAGTCTAAGATGAGGAGCCTTATTATGTTCTTCCACAATATATTCAATCTCCTCCTTACCAAGTGTTGTAAATATCTTTATATAACGTGCTGCATCCTCATCCGACACATTAAGCCAGAACTGGTAAAACTGGTAAGGGCTTGTTTTTTCAGGATCGAGCCACACATTACCTGACTCGGTCTTACCGAATTTGGTCCCGTCAGACTTTGTTATCAGCGGACATGTAAGCGCATAGGCTTCACCTCCGGCTTTACGTCTGATAAGCTCTGTTCCTGTAACAATGTTACCCCACTGGTCGGAACCGCCCATCTGAATTTTACAATTATTGTTGTTATAAAGATGGAGAAAATCGGTACCCTGAACCAGCTGGTATGAGAATTCCGTGAATGACATACCTTCCTTCGAATCGGACCCGATCCGTTTCTTAACAGAGTCCTTCGCCATCATATAATTGACAGTTATATGCTTCCCTATATCCCTTATAAACCCGAGGAAAGAATATTCCTTCATCCAGTCGTAGTTATTCACCATAATTGCGTGATTCTCCTTACCGGAGTTAAAGTCGAGAAACTTGGCAAGCTGTTTCTGAATAGCGTCCTGGTTCCTCCTCAGAGATTCTTCATCGAGAAGGTTCCTTTCCTCAGATTTGCCGGAGGGGTCGCCTATCATACCCGTGGCACCGCCTACAAGGGCTATTGGAGTATTGCCTGCGCGCTGGAAATGTACAAGCAGCATTACCTGTACCATATGTCCTATATGTAATGAATCGGCTGTAGGGTCGAAGCCGATATATCCGCTTATCTTTTCTTTACCAAGAAGTTCTTCGGTACCCGGCATGATATCATGTATCATGCCTCTCCATTTCAGTTCGTCAATAAAATTCATAGCAATTATTTCGAGTTGCAAATATAGCAAAGAGGGTTAAATGGAGACATCATCGGGAGTCTTTTTAAACCTGTCGAAGCTGTGACTGAAACCACCTTCACCGATTATCGGGAAGATAGCCGGTGCAATATCCGAGATAGGGTTATAGAATTT
>DATFLA010000487.1:0-4480 GCA_035268305.1 Bacteroidales bacterium
TGTTGAAGCCGTTCTTGTAGGGGAGATACCACACCTGCTCAGAAACGTACCTAATGTAATAGGGTTCCTGGGATCACAGGATGGTGAGCCGGTGCCTCTCAGAAAATCTGAGATTAACCGTATCCTCGGAAAAGTTGATGAGTTGAATGCCAGTGATGAGGAACTGAATGTTCCTTTCTTCGTGGGAGAATCTGTAAAGGTTATCGACGGGCCATTCAACAGTTTCACAGGGATAATAGAAGAAGTGAATGATGAAAAGAAAAAGCTCAAGGTAATGGTTAAGATATTTGGCCGTAAAACACCTCTGGAGCTTAGTTTTATGCAGGTAGAAAAGGAAAATTAACAGAAGATATTGGCAGTTGTAATACTTATAATGCTTCCTGAATGACTGTCAAGCTCTCGCAATAAACACGCAAATTTTAAATTATGGCAAAAGAAGTAGCTGGAATTATCAAGTTACAGATTCGTGGCGGAGCAGCTAATCCATCTCCTCCAGTGGGCCCTGCACTTGGATCCAAGGGAGTGAATATTATGGATTTTTGTAAGCAATTTAATGCGAGGACTCAGGATAAAGCCGGGAAGGTGATACCAGTTGTTATTACCGTTTATGGCGACAAGTCGTTCGACTTTGTTACCAAAACACCCCCGGTTGCCGTTCAGCTTCTTGAAGTCTCTAAAACTAAAAAAGGTTCGCAGGAACCTAACAGGGACAAAGTGGCAGCGATAACCTGGGACCAGGTAAAGACAATTGCTGAGGATAAAATGGAAGACCTTAACTGTTTTACAGTTGAGTCTGCCATGAGAATGGTTGCTGGTACCGCCAGAAGTATGGGAATCAACGTAAAAGGTGAATTCCCCCAAAACAATTAATTAGGAGAAGAAATGACTAAACTTACCAAAAATCAGAAGTTTGCTCTTGAAAAACTCGATAAAGGCAAACTTTATACATTGAAAGAAGCTTCTGCACTGGTTAAGGAAATTACTACAACCAAGTTCGATGCTTCAATCGATTTAGATGTAAGGTTAGGTATAGATCCAAGGAAATCCAACCAGATGGTTCGCGGCGTGGTTTCACTTCCTCATGGTACAGGTAAAGAGACTCGTGTTCTCGTATTATGTACACCGGATAAGGAAAGTGAAGCACAGGAAGCCGGAGCCGATTATGTAGGTCTCGACGATTATGTTGAGAAAATAAAAGGAGGCTGGACTGATGTGGATGTTATAATAACCATGCCATCTGTAATGGGCAAGGTCGGTCAGTTAGGGAGAATACTCGGTCCCCGTGGACTGATGCCTAACCCTAAAAGTGGAACTGTTACCATGGAAATTGGTAAAGCTGTTAAAGAAGTTAAGCAGGGTAAGATTGATTTCAAAGTTGATAAAAACGGAATCATTCATGCCTCGATAGGTAAGGTCTCATTCGAGCCCGGTAAGATCGTTGACAATGCCAGGGAGTTCATCTCCATGGTAAATAAACTTAAACCCGCTGCCGCTAAAGGTACTTACATTCGCAGTGTATTCCTTTCAAGCACTATGAGCCTGGGTGTTAAAGTCGATCCCAAAGGTCTTGATGATTAATTATGTAAAAAGGAGAACTAATGAGACGTGAAGAAAAAAATGCTATCATAGACAGCCTTGCTGATAGATTAAAGGAGTACAGCCACTTTTACCTGACTGATACTGCTGAGTTGAACGCTGCTGATACAAGTGATCTCAGGAGAAAGTGTTTCCAGAACGATATTAAACTTATTGTCGTGAAGAATACTCTTCTTAAAAGAGCTCTTGAACAGTCTGATGTTGACTTTGAAGAACTTTACCCGGTTCTTAAAGGTACTTCGTCCATCATGTTTACTCAGTCCGGAAATGGTCCTGCAAAACTTATTAAGGAATTCCGGAAAAAACATGATAAACCCGTGCTTAAAGGTGCCTATGTACAGGAATCTATCTATGTGGGGGATAACATACTCGATACTCTTGTTTCAGTGAAAACAAAAGAAGAGCTTATAGGCGACGTGATCATGCTGCTGCAGTCACCTGCCAAAAATGTTATTTCTGCACTTAAGTCGGGAGGAAATACAATACATGGTGTGCTTGAAACACTGTCAAAAAGAGAAGAAAAGTAAAAAATAAACAATTAAAAATCAATAAAAATGGCAGATCTTAAGAAATTTGCAGAAGAACTGGTTAACTTGTCTGTAAAGGAAGTAAACGAACTGGCTAATATACTGAAGGAAGAGTATGGCATTGAACCTGCTGCTGCTGCAGTAGCCGTTGCCGGACCTGCAGGCGGTGCTGATGCACCAGCTGCTGAAGAAAAAACATCTTTCGATGTTATTCTTACCAGTCCCGGTGGCCAGAAACTTCAGATAGTAAAACTGGTTAAGGATCTCACCGGTCTTGGTCTTAAAGAAGCTAAAGCAGTAGTAGACTCTGCTCCGGCTCCTGTTAAGGAAGGTGTATCTAAAGAAGAAGCAGAAGCAATTAAAGGTCAATTAGTAGAAGCAGGAGCTGAAGTTGAACTTAAATAAGTTATACCTAATTGATGGGTTGTAGGTTTAGTCCCGTATTTTCGGGACTAAGCCTTTTCGTTCTTTTAATTATAAGTTCACTTAATCTTTTTATAAATGTCCTCAAATAATACCGGAAGAATAAGTTTCGCATCACGGAAAAATCAAATCGATTATCCTGATTTTCTGGAGATTCAGTTGAAATCATTCGGTGAGTTTTTCCAGCTTGGAACAACTCCTGAAAACAGAAAGAGAGAAGGACTTTTTAAGGTCTTCACGGAAAACTTTCCGATTACCGATACCAGGAATAATTTCGTCCTGGAATTTCTGGATTATTATATTGATCCACCACGATATACAATCGAAGAATGTATAGAACGCGGATTGACTTTCAGCGTTCCCCTCAAGGCAAAACTAAAACTTTACTGTACCGATCCCGAACATGAGGATTTCGATACCGTAATCCAGGATGTATATCTTGGAACTGTACCTTATATGACTGAACGTGGTACTTTCGTCATTAACGGTGCTGAGAGAGTGGTTGTCTCGCAGCTGCACCGTTCACCCGGTGTCTTCTTCGGTCAGAGCATTCACGCTAACGGTACAAAACTGTATTCAGCCAGGATCATTCCTTTTAAAGGTTCCTGGATTGAATTTGCTACCGACATAAATAACGTGATGTATGCCTACATCGACAGGAAGAAAAAACTGCCTGTTACAACTCTTCTCCGGGCAATAGGTTTCGAGAGTGATAAGGAGATTCTCGAGATATTTAATCTTGCAGAAGAACATAAAGTATCCAAAACAAATATTAAGAAACTTGTCGGACGCAAACTGGCTGCCAGGGTGCTGAAGACATGGATAGAGGATTTTGTTGACGAGGATACCGGCGAGGTTGTTTCAATTGAAAGAAATGAGGTGATACTCGACAGGGAAACTGTGATTGAATCGGAACATGTCGATATGATAGTCGATTCAGGTGCCAAGGCCATCCTCCTTCACAGGGATGATACCTCTTTGTCTGATTACGCCATTATATATAACACGCTTCAGAAAGATCCGTGTAACTCAGAAAAAGAGGCAGTAATATATATCTACCGTCAGCTGAGAAATGCCGAGCCACCCGACGAGGCAACAGCACGCGACGTTATCGATAAACTCTTCTTTTCCGATAAACGTTACGACCTTGGTGAGGTTGGACGTTACAGGATTAACAAGAAGCTTGGTCTTAATACCGAAATGGATGTTAAGATCCTTACCCGTGAAGATATTATTAAGATCATAGGTTATCTTATCGAACTCATCAATTCAAAAACAGATATTGATGATATCGACCACCTCAGTAACAGGAGAGTACGTACAGTAGGCGAACAGCTGTATGCTCAGTTTGGCGTCGGCCTGGCTCGTATGGCACGTACAATAAGGGAAAGGATGAATGTAAGGGATAACGAGGTATTCACCCCTGTTGACCTTATTAACTCGAAGACCCTGTCGTCAGTTATCAATTCATTCTTCGGTACCAACCAGCTTTCTCAGTTCATGGATCAGACCAACCCCCTGGCAGAGATGACACACAAACGTCGTATGTCGGCCCTGGGTCCGGGTGGTCTTTCTCGTGAGAGAGCAGGTTTCGAGGTAAGGGACGTTCACTATACACACTACGGACGTCTTTGCCCGATAGAAACACCTGAAGGTCCTAACATTGGTCTTATTTCTTCTCTCTGTGTATATGCCAAGATAAATGACCTGGGCTTTATCGAGACTCCTTACCTTAAGGTAGATGATGCTAAGGTTGACCTCAGTGAGAATGGTATTCTCTGGCTCAGTGCCGAGGAAGAAGAGGAAAAAATAATTGCCCAGGCTAATGCTGCCCTCCTGGAGGACGGTCAGTTTGTAAACCAGAGGGCTAAATGCCGTTACGAAGCCGATTACCCGCTGGAAGATGTTCATAAGGTACACCTGATGGACGTTGC
>DATFLA010000488.1:0-3863 GCA_035268305.1 Bacteroidales bacterium
CTCAGTATTCGTGATCCTTGGTGCTGTTGCACAGGGTGCTGGCGCATCGCAGACACTTGGCAAGCTTGGAGCTGTTAATGCTGTGGGAGGATCATTTACGGTAGCACTGGCTGCAGCAATAACTGTCTATGTCCTTACTAAATTTGCACTTCCGGCCTCTGCCACTCAGGCTATTGTCGGGGCAATAATAGGCTGGAACTTTTTCACCGGTAATGCTACCGACAGTAAAGCTCTTGAACAGATTGTAACAACTTGGGTCACCGGCCCTGTTCTTGGCGCCGTTTTCGCAATACTGCTGTATATCATCCTAAAGAAAATAAAAGTATCTTCCCATATTCACCTGATAAGATTTGAATCGTACATTAAAACCGGGCTGATACTTGTTGGGGCATTCGGAGCATACAGCCTGGGTGCCAACAACATAGCAAATGTCATGGGCGTATTTGTACCTGCCTTCAGTCTTCACGATCTACATCTTTGGGGCATAACTCTTTCGTCCGGTCAGCAGCTCTTCATGCTTGGCGGACTGGCTATTGCTACAGGTATAATAACCTATTCCCGAAAAGTTATGGAAACAGTAGGTGAAAACATAGTAGAACTTTCATCAGAGGCAGCCCTTGTAGTTGTTCTTGCACAGGCTCTTGTATTGTTTATCTTCTCATCTTCAAGCCTTTCTCATTTTTTTGTCAGCCTGGGTTTTCCTCCTATTCCTATGGTGCCGGTTTCAAGCTCCCAGGTTATTGTAGGCTGTGTACTAGGAATAGGCCTCTACAACGGTGCCGGTAACATTAACTTCAGGATACTGGGAGAAATAGGCATAGGATGGATCGCTACCCCGGTTTCTTCAGGACTCCTGTCATTTTTCTCATTATTCTTCATGAAGAATATTTTTGGTGTGGATGTAGGGACCAAAATAGTAGCAGGAATGGACGATACAGCAAGTAAGATTCAGAGTATAACAAACGGTGCCCAGGTATCCGGAATAGTAAAATACCTTTTAACAGGTTTGATTATTTCAGGCACTATTACATTAATCATATATATCCTGCTCGACAGGAAGAAGCAGCTAAGCCTTCAGAAATCAGAGGAGAAGTTCTGGAAAAACCTGAAATAAACTAGCCCGGTCTTTCTTATTCAGTTTATTTACAAACATCAAAAAAGCTTATATAACAACCGGGAGGAATGAAAAGTGTTCTCCGTAATACATCATCTGTCCCAGGAAATCGTTTGTATAAACAGCTTTAATATCTGTAACTTTCCCATTATCATCAACAACCGGTTCAAGAAAAGGATTTACAAAGCCTGTATACGGGGCAAGATTCAGTTTTGAATATCTTTCAAGAACTTCTTCATGAAGAGCAGGATCAGGTTTTACGCCATATTCTTCTATAAGATTTTTTCCGGCTTCAAAATCCCCTTCCGATTTGATCCTCTGTACCTCACTCAGCATCATCCCGAATAACTCGCGCAGCCTGCCATAATCATTGATCCGTACGAATGTTTTACCTTCCCTTCTGTCCATCTCAATCACATTATCCTTCTTACCCGTCTCATAAACCCATCCGGCTATGGCAGCCCTGTTTCTCATATGTGCCTCTTCAATGTCCTTCCCTTTTTTTATCCTGACCATCTGGGTCAACAACCCATTTCTGATATAAGAATCGTATGAAGTTTTTGCCACCTCTTCAGTGTCAACAAGCCCCAATTCCATCAGTTTATCATCATAAATAAAATATAGGGCAAACAGGTCGGCACGAGCCTCCTCCAGGGCGGATGAGTATTTCTTTAACGCATTAGGCCGTGTACTGCTTAAAAGCTTTCCGCTGGCATGTCCGACACATTCATGAAGATCGGTATGCAGGGCATCTGCTATTGTTTCATATTTTTTATTACGCCTCACTTCTTCATCATCGGCCGCAAACTCTTCAAGAAAGCCATTATCCTGCGATGCGATCCCTATTGTTTTTGTAATGTTCCCGAGCCTTACAGATTTTGAACCCACCTCTTTTCTTATCCAGTTGGAATTCGGGAGATTGATGCCCAGTGGTGATACAGGATAACAATCGCCACCCAGCATGGCAACATTAATAACCTTTGCCGTAACACCTGTTACCTTAGCTTTCTTATGTTCAGATCTGACAGGCGAATGATCTTCAAACCATTGTGCATTGGCCGAAATTTTCTCAGCTCTGCCTGTTGCTTCAATATCCATATATTCCACAACTGACTCCCATGTTCCCTTAAGACCGAGCGGATCTTCATACACTTCAACAAAACCATTAATATAATCAACAAATGAATCTGTATTTTTTGCCCACATAACATTGTAGTCATCCCATGTCTTCAGGTTCCCTGTTAAGTAGTATTCAGTCAATAGAGCAAGCTCCTTTTTCTGTTTTTCATTCTCTGCCACCCCGGCAGCTTCGAGAAGCCAATAAACAATCCTGTCTATCGCTTCACCGTATTTACCACCGGATCTGTACACTTCCTCTTCAATTTTCCCATCCCGTTTAATCACCCTTGAATTTATGCCAGCAGCAACGGGCCGGTGATCATTATGGTCCGACTTTGATTCATAAAATGTCTCTGCTTCCGTCTGTGTAATCCCAGAATAAAAGTTAACTGCCGACTCCTTTACTATATCAACACCTTCACTGCGTTCTACTTTCCTTGCAAACAAGTTTTTATCGAATATAACCGGCAGAAGAACCGAGAGGAGATCATCAGCTGACATTTCACCGTTCAGTGGTAATAATTCTCCGGGAGTTTCTTTAACAAGTTCAGAAAAGTACTTTTTTGTAAAAGAAGGAAGAAATTTATCGGAAGAATAATGATGATGAATCCCATTGGCAAAAAACACTTTTTTGGCATATAACAGAAAGTTGTTGTAGTCTTCACTTTCCCTGCAATTTTTATGCGACTGAAGTATAGCTTCAAGAGTTTTCCGGATAAGCAGGTTATAACTGAAATTCTGATCCCAAAGGATATCTCTTCCTGCCAGAGCAGCCATGGAAAGGCAATAAATATACTTCTTCTGCTTTAATGACAGTGAATCGAAACCATCCAGTCTGTACCTCAGCACCCTTATATCATCAAATTGCTCAACAAAATAATTAAAATCCTTTGCCGTGTCATTGCCTGACTTTTTCGCTTCATCAATATATGAAAAACCATGTCTCATAATAAGTTACAAATTGAGATTTATACTATCTTTAAAATTAATCTAAAATATTGTCTGTTAAAGAAACAAATCAAATCAGAAATTTCTTTATGATACATGGTAAAATACGGAGCGATGGAAACATTGATTAAAAAAACAAGGGAGGAACTGAAAAACAATTCTGACGAAAGGACCAGATTATCAGGTGAAAGATTCTTTAAAGAACATGTCACAATGTACGGTGTCAAATCAGCAGTTACGCAGCGGATAGCCAGGGAAAATTTCAAGCTTCTCAAAGACACCGACAAATCGAGGGTATTCAGTTTATGTGAAGAATTATGGCAGTCGGGTTACCTGGAAGAGACCTTTGTCGCCTGCAACTGGTCGTACTATGTACATAAATACTATAACAGGGAAGACTTCGTCATCTTTGAACGGTGGCTTGACCGGTACGTAAATAACTGGGCATCCTGCGATACTCTGTGTAATCATTCGGCGGGAACACTTGTTGAAATGTATCCTGATGTGCTTTCGGAATTAAAACGATGGGCTAAATCAGCTAACAGGTGGGTAAAGAGAGGAGCTGCAGTTTCACTAATAATACCTGCCAGGAAGGGACTGTTCACCGGGGACATCTTTGAAATAGCAGACATACTGCACTCAGATGCTGACGATATGGTTCAGAAAGGTTACGGATGGATGC
>DATFLA010000489.1:0-11934 GCA_035268305.1 Bacteroidales bacterium
TTAACATATTTCCTGATAAGGAAAGTGAAATGCTTATCCTTGAAATAGTCAAATAAACCGGCGCTCCAGATAAGGTCATACAGCTTGAATGAATTATATCTTAATGCATTGATCTTGTTATACGATATCTGACCATTGAACATGTTGTTTTTTTCCCTTGAGAAATCAATAGCCGACTGGTCGAAGTCGATAAGGTCAAAAGAAATTTTCCTTCCCGGATGATCTGAAATAAACTCGTATACATCAGTAGCCGGACCGGACCCAAGTATAAGAACTTTTACATCATCTTTTTTCTCAAGCTGATCTTCGCAGAATTTCATAAAGTAATCTTTCCTGTTCCTGACGGCATTTGCCCCGGGCTGGTTCTGGAAAAAAAGGTCCCAGTTCCTGTAATAAGCATCTTCGTTTATCTCAAATTTATATATTTTATTGATAAGTCTGAAATCGCCCGGGTAACCGTAGGGTTTAACAAAACCGTGTCCGATCAGTGTATTTTCGTTTAAGACACTTTTTATTATTTCGCGGAAAGGATTCACCTCTTCAGCGGAAAGATTATTTACTATTCCGGTAAATTTCTCATAATCTTCAGGTTCAGGCCCACCTTTTTTAAGCAGATATTCAAGATACTGAGTTATTGAGGTATTTAGTTCGGTCTTTTTTTCAGTTATGAGATTAGTCATACGGTAATAAGGATAGTATTAATATGCTGTTTTTATTAAATATGTGATCTTAAAATTAGTTTTACTTTTAATTCAAGCAAATAAGTTTAAGTTAAAAGTGAAAATAATTTTGAAAAATAAGATGATAAACCTTACAGTTTGTTACTAAATCAGGGTAAATATTATATAATTCCCCTTAATCCCTTTATGGCATTATTTTTGAACGTAAATCATAAAAATCATATTATCTGAATGTGTAAGTTATTTTTCATATATTTGTTTTGCAGTACATAAGCTGCTCGAAGAACTAGAAAATTTATTAACTAATATCAAACCACTATGATTATGAAAAAGGGTATTCTGATGGTATGTTTGTCGTTGTTACTGGGAAGCGTGGTATCAGCTCAGACATATAAGTACATCGGTGCGGATAAATGCAAGATGTGTCATAATAAACCTGCTACTGGTAATCAATACAGTATTTGGGAAAAAGGTCCGCATGCAAAGGCTCTGGCGACATTAAGCAGCAAGGAATCACTTGATTATGCCAAGGCACATGGCATTGCCGATCCTGCAAAAGACGACAAGTGTCTCAAGTGTCATTCAACTTATGCAAGGGTTGATGCCAAACTCAGAGCAGGTATCAAACCTACCGAAGGTGTTTCCTGTGAAACATGTCACGGTCCCGGCAGCTCATATAAATCTCCTTCAGTGATGAAGAACCGTGAGCAGGCAATGAAAATGGGTCTTGTCATGCCTGACAAGCAGCTTTGCCTTGAATGCCACAATAAAGAAAATCCATTCTTCAAAGAGTTTAACTTTGAAACATATGCTGCTAAAATAGCTCATCCTAATCCTCAGGCCAAGAAATAGGATTGTTAACGGGCTTTTTTTCAGTTTAACTAACAGAACAGCCGGTATAAAATGACATGAGCTTAATGCCCGTGTTATTACCGGCTGTTTTTTTTATAATAAAAATATCTCCGTAATGCTGTACCCGCGACTATTAACATGGGAACTTGACCGGTCGGTCTTATTTCATTATCACCCCTTTTTCCCATGGTCCGGCATCGGTGTAGTTTAAACAGGCATCATAGATCTTATATCTTTATACGGTATCAGCCTATTGATTAAGTAGAATTAATGTGCTATTTTTAACTGGCAAACAAATTTCTCAAAATAGTTCCATGGACCTGATAAGCCTGATTCGTGATAAGATGATGCAGGAGAACCTGATGTTTATTTACAGGGGGGTAGTGACAGATGAAAACTCAGTTCCCCTGATCATGCTCCTTGAAAATGAAATGGAAAGTTCCGAATTTGATTTCCTAGGGCGTAAAAGGCTTTTCATGTTTGTCCTAGAGAGTCTTCAGAATGTGTCGAGGCACAGTGACCCTGTGGAACATGCTAACATGTCGCTTGTAGTATATTCTAAAACATCAGACGGATATACGGTTACAACAGGTAATGTACTTCCGGCTTCTCACACAGAAAGTCTTCAGTCGAAACTTGAAGAGATAAATAACCTGGATGCGGAACAGATAAGAAAGGTATACAGGAACATGCTGGGAAAATCGGAATTCAGCAATAAAGGAGGTGTTGGTCTCGGGCTGCTTGAAATGGCAAGGAAGACCGGGAACAGGCTTGACTATGATTTTATCGACCTAAACGATAAGTATTCATATTTCATCCTTAGCAAGACAGTTGATTCACTCGGGCGGGGAAATAATCTTCCGGGCACTGAAAAAGCATTTAATGGCACCGTGATAGCTGAACTGGAGAGGATGATGGCCCGGAATAACATATGTCTTATCTGGTCGGGTCATATCTCTCCGGATATAGGGAAGGAAGTAGTAAGCCTGACAGAGACAAAGATGTATGAAGAGGAGGTTGAAGAATCGTTGAAGCGAAAGGTTTTCAGCGTACTTGTTGAGATACTTCAGAATGTTGAATCTTATTGTCCGGGGAGAGAAGCTGAGAAGGAATACGGTATGTCCGTCGCAATACTAGGATTGAAGGACGGGGTTTATTCGCTTACATCGGGCAACCTGATATTGAATGAAAGAGTAGATGAGCTCAGGGGTAAGATAGATATTATTAACAGGTATGATGAAGAGGAGCTTAAAGATTTTTTCAGGGTATCCCTATCGGGTCAGACAACTCTGACCGACAGCACCGGGAATATGGGATTGATTGAGATAGCGCGTAAGTCGGGGAGTAAGCTTGATTACCAGTTTAAGAGGTTAAATGATATGTATTCCTATTACTTACTGACTGTTAAGGTCTGATCATTATTCATCTCCTCCACTTTCCGAAAAATCAACCTGCTGCCGTCCCATTCTGCATAACTGCCACTTTTAATCCAGTCGCCGAGGAATATAATTTCAGGTCCCTCCTTAAGTTTAAAATTTCTTGCCAGGTGCCGGTGACCGAAAATAAAGTAATCTACCTCCTGATTTTTCATTACAGAGCGTGCATATCTTATTAGATCTTCTCTGTCTTCACCCAGGAATTCCAGCATTATTCCTTTTCCAAGCCTGGAGTTGAGCGACCATTTCTGGCCTATACCGATACCTATATAGGGGTGTATCGCAGAATACATCTTACGCAGGGGTTTATTCCTGAACAGGGCGAGAAGTACTTTATAAAAGACATCTTTTGTTCCCAGCCCCTCTCCGTGAGCCAGGTGAAATACCTGGCCATCGAATACAGTTGTCAGTGGCCCTGTATGTATCGTCATACCACATTCCTTTGTCAGGTAATCACCTACCCACATGTCGTGATTTCCCGTAAAGAAATGGATTGGTACACCTGAGTCGCTTATGGATGCGACAGTACCAAGGAATCTTGTAAATCCCTTGGGGACAACTAGTTTGTATTCCCACCAAAAATCAAATACATCCCCAAGAAGATATATTGCCCTGGCATCATTTCGAATTGAATTAAGCCACCTGACAACTTTCTTTTCCCGTTCCACCGGGGGAGAGCCCGCAGGTAGTCCAAGGTGGAAATCGGAGGCAAAGTATATTTTCCCGTTTTCAGCCAAACCGGTATAATATTAATTAAATAGCTGGTTTAGTTTAATCTGCAGCGATTTACCATGCAGGTTTGATGCAATTATAGTACCCTGCCTGTCGAACAGGTAATTGGCAGGTAGTGATTTAATGTTAAACAAAATAGCATTTTTAGGATTTGAGGGATCATCCTCACGCGTATTGATCCATGGCAGCTCATCATACCGTACAGCTGTTTTCCATGCTTCCGTGTCCTTATCCAGATTGATCTGGTATATTTCAAATCCCTTGCTATGATATTGTTTATAAAGCTGTTTAAGCTGAAGGTTCTCATTTACACAATCCTGCGACTGGGCCGACCAGAAACAGAGGAGAACATATTTCCCTTTAAGAGAGGAAAGGGCTATCCTTTTGTTATCTATGTCCTTAAGGTTGGGATCAAGTTTTGTTGTTGGTACATCCTTGGCCATATTCTCCAGCCGGTTGACATACATCTGGTTCATCTCGTTTGTGAAATCCCTGGCCAGTGCCTGGACATGCCTGGAATTTGGATAATGGCGTGTAAGAGAATCAGTGACTATCTTAAGGAACTGCAGGTCCTTCGGATCGTATAATACATAGGTCTGGGGATCTATTCTCTGGTAAAGGGCTTTTATAGAAGCCAGTGAATTAACATTATTAATAATAAACTCAATATTCTTACGACGTTGCTGTTTAATAAGGTTATTAAACTGTTCTTTCAGTTCGGGTCCTTTCTTGTCGAAACCAGGCTGTTTACTTGCATTGTTATATTCAGTTCGCAATGAATCAAGTTTTCTCTTGGTTACCGCCAGGGTATTATCGAGGTACTGCAGCTTCTCTGTCCCCTTCGAACCTTTTATAGTGTAGTCGTCATAAAGAGTCTTACCCTTGAAATTGAGGCTTATTTCTTCTCCCGGACCGGCAAGCAGTGTAATGAAATCAGACTTTGAAAAGCCAAGCTGATAAAAGTCGGGATATGATGCCTTGACCCGGAAACTGAAATGTCCGCTTCTTTTTATTTTAGCAGAATCTAAAAAAACGGCAGTATTTACATCCAGCCTGTTCAGGTAAATATATTTTTCTTTCCTCCCCTTTACAATACCATCAACGGTAAAGCTGTCCTTGTCCCTGCAACCTGAAAAAATAACGACCAGCGCCAGTATAAATAGTACACGTTTCATTTATGATAAAATTTGCATCAACGAATATTACAACAATTTTTATTTATTAAAAATTTCTGCGAGTTTATTCTGCAGTTGTTCTCCCCTGAGGTTCGAGGCTATAATACGACCGTTTTTGTCGAGAAGATAATTACACGGTATCGATTCTATTTTATAGAGCGGAACTACAACTGAATTCCAGTATTTCAGATCACTTACATGTATCCATTTACCAAGCTGGTCGAATTTTATGCCATCGAGCCATGCTTCTTTTGTTTTATCAAGGGATACCTGGAATATCTGGAATCCTTTTTTATGGTAAAGATTATAGGCTTTTACGAGATTGGGGTTTTCGCGGCGACATGGGTTGCACCATGATGCCCAGAAATCGAGAAGAACAACAGATCCTCTTGTTGAAGATAATTTTATTGTATCTCCTTCGGGGTCGGGCAGACTAATCTCCGGAGCTTCAGCCCCGATACCTGCTTCCCCGGGTGTTGCTTCGCCCGGTGTATCCGATTTAAACTGTTTTACCTGTTCATGAAGGGTGGCTACCGGATCATAATCGGGGTACTGACTGTACAACGAAGAATCGACCTTTTCAAAATACTTAATATCCTTTTCAGGGTTCAGAACATATACGCTAGGTGCAACCTGCTGATAAAGAGCTACAAGGCTAACCAGAGATCCGAGGTTTTTATCGATATAATTCTTGGTATAGCCATTAATCTCCTCAAGATAGCCCTGTGCAAGATTGTCCAATGAATCCATAACAGCCGACAGGTTCGGGTTGTCTGAATTCTTCATATAAATATCATTGAGAGCCCTCAGTTTATTGATTGTCTTGCTCATCGTCCGGTTGTATTCTGCCATCTGCTCCGTACCTTCCGATCCCTCTACCGAAACAGGAAAATTCAGTGAATCGTGTTTGGCCTTCAAAATAATTTTATCCCCCGGCTCAACAAGCATGGTCAAAAAATTGTTATCATTAAACTTAACGAGGTAAAATGCAGGAATTTTTGTTTCACCCCTAAAGCTGAATTTCCCGTCATTTGATACCTTAACTGAGTCAACAGTAGTTAGTTCGTTTGATTTTAATTGATCAAGAAAAATGTATTCTCCATTTACCGGGTTTGTTAGTGTGCCTGTTATCAGGAAAGTATTATTTTTGCATCCTGTAAAGACCAAGGCAGCAAACAAATAAAAAAGAATTTTCTTGTTCATTAAGTTTTAATATTAATTAATAGCTCTAATTATAGAAATGCAAAGTTATTCTTTTTTTAATGCGTCTGAACTTTTATGAGATTTTATTACTTTTCAGAGGGTCTTAATACTGTTGTACGGTTTACATTTAATTATTATCTTTCTTTATCTTTTAGACTAATAAACACTTAGATATATGAGTTATATAAAGTTTGAAAAGAACCAGGTCGTCAACCTAGAATACTCCCTTTCGAGGGAGATCATCAGGACCAACAGGGCCGGGTCGTATACATCAACTACAATTGTTGATTGTAATACGCGAAAGTATCACGGCTTACTTATTTGTCCTGTTGATAATTTCGGAGGCGAACGTTTTGTGCTCTTATCCTCTCTTGATGTCACTGTCCTGAACAGCGAAAAGAAATTCAACATAGGGATAAGAAAATATAAAGGAGATTATTTTAGTCCAAAAGGTCATAAGTATATAGAAGATTTTAATACTGAGAGTATCCCGTCGCGTCTTTACAGGGTGGGAGGCGTTAAGCTTAA
Source organism: Bacteroidales bacterium (assembly GCA_035268305.1). Taxonomy (GTDB): domain Bacteria; phylum Bacteroidota; class Bacteroidia; order Bacteroidales; family VadinHA17; genus LD21. The sequence goes on from DATFLA010000489.1 coordinate 6,607, forward strand.
GCAGGAGAGGCTTCTTGTGCATGATGAGGAACAGTTCCTTCTTCGTTTTACGGTAGAGGAGGCTTCAGAGCCAATGAGGATACAGGTTCGACCCTTCCTTGCTTTCAGGAACATCCATCAGCTTACGCATGCCAACCTTGCTGCCAATACAAAGGTTGATTTTATAGAGAACGGTATACGGTCGAAGATGTATGAAGGATTTCCCTTTCTGAACATGCAGTTTTCCAAAAAAGTTGATTTTGTTCATGTCCCCGACTGGTACCTGGGTGTTGAATATTTAGAGGAGCAGAAAAGAGGATATGATTATTCCGAGGATCTTTTCACACCCGGTTTCTTTGAGTTTGAAGCCAAAAAAGGAGATGTGGTTGTTTTCAGTGCTTCAACAAAGGAGCAAAATACATCGCTGTTTAAGCAGAAGTTCTCAAAGACTGTTGCTGGAAAAATTCCCCGCGACAGTTATATGAACTGCCTTGGCAATGCATCACAGCAGTTTATGGAGAAACGCGGAGGCAAGACACTGATCATCGCGGGATATCCATGGTTCGGTGCCTGGGGCCGTGATACCTTTATATCAATACCGGGACTGGCTGTAGCCAGGCATGATCTTAAGCTGTTCCGGGAGGTTATGGATACACAGGTTGACAAAATGAAGAATGGGCTCTTTCCTAACATGGGCGATGATGATAACCCGGCATTTAACTCTGTTGATGCCCCTCTCTGGTTTATATGGGCGATACAGCAATACATCGATCAGGGAGGTAAGGATGGATGGGAGCGTTACGGGAATGCTGCCATATCCGTGTTGAATGCATACCGTAATGGTACAGCATTTAATATACATACGCGTGACAACGGACTTGTCTATGCCATGGCCGGGGGCAAAGCGCTTACATGGATGGACGCTGTTGTAAATGGGGTACCCGTAACACAAAGGGGTGGCTACGCAGTAGAGATAAATGCCCTGTGGTATAATGCAATCTGTTTTGCCCTGGATATGGCCCGGGAAACAAAGAACAAGGCCGTTGTAAAGGACTATGAGGGTATGCCTGAACTGATAAAAAAATCATTCCTCGAGCTGTTCTGGGATGAGAAATTCGGTTACCTGGCAGATTATGTGAATGATGATGAGGAACGTAATTTTTATGTCAGGCCAAACATGATTATTGCGGTTTCGATGCCTTATTCCATGCTCGAAAAGGATCAGATGAAGCAGATACTTGATGTCGCGGATAAGGAATTGGTTACCAACAGGGGATTGCGAACCCTTTCGCCAAGGAATAAATTCTATAAGGGTATTTATGAAGGCACACAGGAAGAAAGAGATAATGCATATCACCAGGGAACAGTATGGCCATGGCTGTACGGACCTTTCTGTGAAGGATGGCTAAAGGTATATGGTAACCAGGGGGTACACAAGGTACGAAGCCTCGTGTTTGGATTGGAGGAAGTAATGGGGGAACATGGAGTGAGTACCTTGTCTGAAATACATGACGGTAATCCTCCTCATGCTCCCAAAGGCGCCATATCGCAGGCATGGAGTGTTGCCGAGGTATTGAGAATCATTGAATTACTCGGAAAGAAATATTCCGGTTAACAATATAAGAGGAAGAATATGAGAGTTCTAATGTTCGGATGGGAATTTCCGCCACATATCTCAGGAGGACTGGGAACAGCGAGTTACGGGCTTACTAAGGGAATGGCTACACTCGACGACCTTGAAGTTACATTTGTTGTTCCCAGGTCGTGGGGCGATGAAGACCAGAGTATGGTCAGGCTTATTGGAGCAAACAGGATCCCCGTAGCTACGAGAAAAGTATTCTATAAGGGTTTCAGAAAACCTCTTGAGATGATTGAGGTTTCATCTAAAATTGTACCCTACATCGATCCGAAAGACTTCTGGAAAGTAGTATCGACAGAAGTGTCCGGACAGAACCTGTTTGTCCAGACCAATGACAAAGGAATGATTGATTTTTCCGGGAAATATGATGTTAACCTTCTTGAAGAAATAAACAAGTATGCCATCGTAGCTTCAATAATAGCAGAGGAAAATGATTTCGATATAATACATGCACACGACTGGCTGGCATATCCCGCAGGTATAGCGGCAATGGCCGTATCAGGGAAACCTCTTGTCATACATGTTCATGCCACCGATTTTGACCGCAGCGGCGGAAGCGTTAATCCCGATGTATACCATATTGAGAAAAACGGGATGGATGCTGCGTCAAAGATCATTACGGTGAGTAACCTTACAAGGGATATTGTTATAAACAGGTACAATATCAATCCCGATAAAGTTGAAACAGTTTATAATGCCGTTGAACCGGTGAATTTTAGTCATGGCTCAACATTTAAAAAAGGTTTCGGTGAAAAGGTTGTTACTTTTCTGGGAAGGATAACCCTGCAGAAAGGTCCCGAATATTTTATAGAAGCAGCCAATAAGGTACTCAGGAGGATGAATAATGTAAGGTTTGTTATGGCGGGTTCGGGCGATATGATGGAGAGAATGATGCGGCGGGCTGCTGCATTAAGGATAACGGACAGATTCCATTTCACAGGCTTCCTTAAAGGCCCTGATGTATTTAAAATGCTTGAGCTCAGTGATGTTTATATAATGCCTTCGGTGTCGGAGCCCTTTGGTATCTCCCCGCTCGAGGCTATGCAGTCAAATGTACCTGTGATAATCAGTAAACAGTCGGGTGTTGCAGAGATTCTTACACATGCGGTAAAAACAGATTTCTGGGATATTGACGCCATGGCTGATGCTATTTACGGTATACTTAATTACCCGGCACTCTCCGGCATGTTCATTAAGAACGGGAAAGAGGAGGTTATAAGGCTGAAATGGGACAACTCGGCAAGGCACGTACGAGACATTTATTACAGAGTTATTGAGAACTATAAGAATTAAGATATGAGCGCATCAAACAAGAAAGCTATTTGCTTTTATTTCCAGGTTCACCAGCCATTCAGGCTAAAAAGGTACAGGTTCTTTGATCTCGGACACGATCACTATTATTATGATGATTATACAAATGAATCGATCATGAGAAAAGTGGCGGATAAATGTTACCTGCCTGCCAATAAGGTGATCATGGACCTTATAAACAAACATAATGGTAAATTTAAGGTTACATTTTCCATTTCCGGACTGGCAATCAACCAGTTCAGGTTATATGCACCGGAGGTTCTTGAGTCATTCAGGAAACTCGCCGATACGGGTATGGTGGAATTCCTTGCCGAGACAAATGCCCATTCACTCGCGTCAATAAAAAGCCGGAATGAATTTGAGCAACAGGTGAACCGTCATAAGCTAATGCTTAAGGATTATCTTGGTGTTGATGCAACCTCATTCAGGAATACCGAGCTTATCTATTCCGATGAAATTGGTTCCTGGGTTGCCGATATGGGGTTTAAGTCAATGTTAACAGAAGGAGCCAAGCATGTACTGGGTTGGAAGAGCCCTAATTACCTGTATTGTAATTCTATAAATCCAAGACTGAAGGTGTTGCTGAGAAACTTCGCCCTTAGTGATGATATCGCTTTTCGCTTCTCTAACCGCGACTGGAACTCCTGGCCGCTTACTGCAGAGAAATATGCGTCATGGGTTAGTAAACTTGGTACAAGACGCGACCTTGTGAATATCTTTATGGATTATGAGACTTTCGGAGAACATAACTGGAAGGAGTCAGGTATCTTTGATTTCCTGTCACATATGCCGGCTGCAATTCTCAAAAAGACACCTTTCAAATTCATGACGCCTTCGGAGGTAGCGGATCTGCTTCAGCCTGTTTCCGCAATAACGGTTCCTTCACCTATATCATGGGCAGACGAAGAAAGGGATATAACAGCCTGGCATGGTAATGAGCTCCAGGTGGCAGCCCTTGATAAACTTTACAGCCTCACAGATAAAGTAAACAGATGCAACGATCCGCACATTAAAAAGGACTGGGATTATCTGCAGGCAAGTGACCATTTCTATTATATGGCAACAAAATTTTTCTCAGATGGTGCCGTTCATGCTTATTTCAATCCATATGAAACACCGTATGACGCTTTCATGAACTATATGAATGTTCTCAGTGACTTTGAACTAAGGGTTAAGCAATATTTCCCGGATTCAAAAGAACAGGAACAGATATTTTTACTCCACGAAGAAGTAAATAAGAAAGACGGTATAATATACAAACAAACCCGGGAGATCGAAAAACTCTCGAAGAAAGTGGCACGACTCAGTCCTTCAAAAACAGATACAAAAAGCAGGACTGCAGCAAAAGGGGCCCCCAAAAATGCCAGGGCAATAAAGGATGAAAAAGCCTCGTTAAAGAAGTCACAAAAAGAAGCATCCGCTACCACAGCCAAAAGAAGTACGCGGACAAAAAAATAATAAATGATGAAGGATATGATAGCCAGTTTCCATTTTGAATGAACATGGTTGGCTATTTTTCAGTTAACATTATTTAAAATCAAATAAGGAACATAATGAAGGTTGATTTTATATTTGAGACCAGTTGGGAAGTATGTAACAAGGTAGGTGGAATTCATACGGTCATCTCAACCAAAGCACTTAATGTAATAAATGAAGTGGGTGAGAATAACTACATTCTCATAGGACCGGATGTGTGGAGAGAAGATGTTACGAATCCCGAGTTTATCCCCGACGATACCCTGTTCATTGACTGGAAATCGAGGGCAGCCTCGGAAGGGCTTAGGGTTAAGACGGGAAGGTGGAACATAGCGGGCAGACCTATTGTCATACTGATCGACTTCACACCTTACTTCGGACAGCAGAACGAAATTTTTGCAGATTTTTGGGAAACATACAAGCTTGACAGTATTACCGGTCAGTGGGATTATGTTGAACCTGCCCTGTTCGGTTATGCTGTTGGCAAGACTATTGAGAGCTTCTCATCTTTTTATCACGACGGTCATAATGTAATAGCACAGTTTCATGAGTGGATGACAGGTACTGGAATTCTTTATCTTAAAAAGAATGCTCCGTGGATTGCTACCTCTTTTACAACCCATGCCACTGTTCTCGGACGATGCGTTGCAGGAAACAACAAACCCCTTTACGGTAATATGAAAGAATATATTCCGGCACAGGTGGCCCGTGAATATAACATTCTCGCCAAACAGTCGCTGGAAAAGATATCAGCAGCCGAAGCCGATGTTTTTACAACAGTCAGTGAGATCACTTCCAGGGAGTGCAGCCATTTTCTTGCAAAGGATGTGGATGTGATAACACCTAATGGGTTTGAGGATTCTTTTGTGCCGACAGCCGAAATTTTTGAAGAGAGGAGGAAGACAGCCCGGGGAAAGCTTATT
>DATFLA010000490.1:0-2975 GCA_035268305.1 Bacteroidales bacterium
GTCAGCAGGTGAGTTGGAGAACTTGCTATATTATGCCGGACAAACTGCATGTTACCTGTGTTTTCGAGCCAAATAAAACTCTGAGCTTCCGGTTTATTCCACAGGTTGAATCCGCTTACAACGAAAATATCGAGATCGCCATCGAAATCAATATCAACCGGCCGGGCATTATATGCACCAGTAAAGTCGCATATCCTGTGATATTCAAAATTAATATCACCCTTGTTCTCCAGCCACTGAACACCATGCCATGGTCTGCCCTGCGGAGGAATATAGTCAAAGGCATCACCGTTTGTATATAAGATATCATCTTTGCCATCCTTGTTCAGATCCGTAATGAAAATTCCACTTGAACCAAAGTCTTCGTTACTAGATCCCCATAAAAGTTTAGGCGTGAATTTCTTATTACCATCGTTAATGAAGCAGAATATCTCCTCCCATTCCTGGCTGACAAGTGAAATAATATCATTGTCACCGTCTTTGTCAATATCTACAATTTCAACATTTATCGGGCCTGAAAGGCTTTGCAGGCTGTGACTTGTAAATTTCCAGTTACCCTGATTTTCCATCCATCTTGTTTCCCCGTCATCGTAACCAAACTGGGCAACGGCAAGATCCAGGTCACCATCGTTATCAAGATCACCGGCTCTTACATCCGATACCCGAGCTATTTTTTCAGCAACCACATGCTTGATAAAATGATTTGTACCATCGTTTTCAAGAATAAGCACAGAACCTATCTTGTCATTATTCGGAAACAGCAGGCCAAGTACTGCTACAATAACATCATTGTCACCATCATTGTCGAAGTCAAGTATTTGAGCATGAGCAGGGGCCACCATACCATCGGCTATAACTGTCTCATTGTAAACGCCCTCCGGATATTGTCTTATCCAGCTTACTGTATTGCTTTTGCAGTCGCATACAACGACATCAAGTAACCCATCCTTGTCAAGATCGGCAGGTTGTACATGTGAAATCAGGGGAGGTTCTGTAAAAGACTGTCCTATCGCCACAGGATCAAGAAAATGAATTGTAGCTCCTTCCGTACTGCTGCCATTCCCTGTTTGTGATTCCCCTCCGGCTATGGTTCTGCTGAATATCCTGCTTACAACCTCACTCTTTGTCATCCCTTTCTGACTTGCCTGGTAACTTACTAATAAATAAGGGATCCCCACAAGCAATATAACAACAACAAAAATAAATATCCATGTAGTCAGGCCCTTCTTACGTTTTCCGTTTGATCTAGTATTTCTTGCCATCTGCTTTACTGTTTAAATTATGATACTTCGCAAAAATAACTTAAATGTGCTTTTAGGCAGCAAAATTTAAAAATATATTAGCTATCATTGAAAGCAAAAGAATATATTCAACGATCAGTGTTCAATAAGCTGACAGCCACACAGAGTTTTTAAATGAAGTTTCAGAGAAATCATCTTGTTAATTTTCTTATAGTTCTGTTATTTGGACTTATACCGGCTATTATTGCGCAGTTTTTCACAAAAAAGCCTGTAACAAGGAAGATACATATAAGGAATTTCAGGTATGGTAAAGACCCTTATGTAATAAGGTGTAACCGGGGTGATACGCTCCTCCTGACATTTTCCTCAGATGACACAGGTCATTCATTCTACCTTGAGGAATTTGATATGGATGTGAAGGTCTATCCAGCAGATAACACTGTAAGTGTCTTTAAAACAAGTGATCCCACCAGCAAGCCTTTGATTACAAAACAGGTCACACTCGTAGCCCGGCATCCTGGAATACTTAATTATATAGTATCCAAAAGCAATTACAGGTGTCATGTATGGTGCGGACCAATGCATGCTTTTGAACAGGGTAAACTGATCATACTCCCTAATACGCTTCTTGTCTTCAGTCTAGGATGTGCCGCAGGCATATTGGTACTTTGGTTTTTTTCAACATATAAAAGGGGCACCGATATTATTGATGATGAAGATGAACGCTCAGGTTACAGGGATATCTTTAGAAAGAACGGATTTTTCAGGAAGATAGCTCTTTCAAGGTATACACAAGCCGCTCTGGTTACAATCACGATGGTAATGATATATATCGTTATACTTACATCGGTTTTTGGCACCAAAGTTTCCGGAAGGAATCTGGGAGTGCTTATGATGTGGGCCATATGGCTGTTTGCTCTTGTTGCTATAATTACACCATTCCTTGGAAGGTTCTGGTGTACTATATGTCCACTACCATTTTTCGGTGACCTGATACAGAGAAAGTCTTTTTTTAATCCATTAACAGGTAAAACACGGACATATAACAATAAATTCTCGGGGCTTTTCCTTAAGTGGCCGAAAGCCCTCAAAACACACTGGTTCAGGTTAATTGTTTTCCTCATCCTGGCTACATTCTCAACCACACTTGTTGCTATACCCAGGGTATCTGGTATTACTGTTCTTATGTTACTTATTGTGCCAACAATTATGTCCGGTATTTTTGAATTAAGGGCATTTTGCAGATATGTTTGCCCTGTTAGTGTCTTTGTCGGACCATATTCAAGGATGAGTACCATTGCTCTCAGGAACAGATCACAGGAAGTATGTGATAAATGCAAACCACGCTATTGTCAGAATGGTAATGCAAATGGCTGGGCCTGTCCTTACGGGCTGAATGCCGGGGAAATTAATGAAAGCTCGGATTGTGGCCTGTGTCTTGAGTGCCTGCGCAGCTGTACTTACAATAATGTAAGCATATATACCAGACCGTTTGGAAGGGAAAAAGGCACACGAAATATGAGTGAGGCCTGGCTTACAATAGCAACTTTCACAATAGCATTTATATATAGTATATTATACCTGGGGCCATGGCCTGCTGTTCGCGATTATATAAATATAATTGACAAGCATAACTGGAACCTTTTTGGCGTTTATGCTCTTGTAATGTGGACTTCAGTGCTCTTTATTGTCCCGGGGATACTTTACCTTCTGGCACTCATAGGCAAAAGAATA
>DATFLA010000491.1:0-4940 GCA_035268305.1 Bacteroidales bacterium
CAGCCATCTTCCAAACGATCCTAATCCCTGGAAAAAGCCCTACTGGTACCGTACTGTTTTTAATGTACCATCTTCAGATAATGGCCGTACTTTTCAGCTGATTTTTAAAGGAATAAACTACAGGGCAGCAGTATGGGTTAATGGACAGCAGGTAGCTGACTCCACAGATATGGCAGGTATGTTTGCCGAATACAGTTTCAATATAACAAGTCTTGTTAAACCGGGTGGACCAAATGCCCTCGCTGTCAGGATATATCCTCTGGATGTCCCGGGCTTCCCGGCAAATGAGCAGTTGAAAGCGTTTGGAGATTTCTTCCAGAATGGGGGACCGACGGGCGATATCGGGAAAAATGTAACAATGCTCTGTTCGGTTGGCTGGGATTGGATACCGCCTGTCAGGGACCGTAATATGGGGATATGGCTTCCGGTATATCTCAGGACCACAGGAGGAGTGACAATGTCGGACCCTAAAATAATAACAAAACTTCCTGATCTTCCAGATACCTCAAAGGCTGAAATTTATCTCAATATGGATCTTATAAATCACTCCATGGATGATGCCACGGGGAAACTTACTCTTTCCATAAAGCCTGAAAACTTCAAAGGAGAAGCAATTGAGATAGTAAAAGACATTAAAGTTGAAGGGGCCAGGACCCATTCATTAGAACTTAATGCCGGTAATACTCCGGAGTTTATAATTAATAGACCGGCTTTATGGTGGCCAAACGGCTATGGTAAGCCAAACCTTTACCGCATCAGTATGAAGTTTGAAGGTAAGGACGGATTGTCTGACGATACAACTTTCCTTTTCGGAATCAGAACTGTAAGTTCAAAGGCTAAGGAAGTTGGTACTTCATGGAGACGTGATTTCTTTGTTAACGGCCGGAGAATTCATATTACCGGCGGTGCATGGGTGCCCGATATGATGCTAAACCGCGACTCTGCCAGGTATGATTATGAATTGCACATGTGCCGGAATTCCAATATCAATCTTGTTAGGATATGGGGTGGTGGTGTCACGCCCTGCGATGAGTTCTTTGATGCTGCAGACAGGTATGGGATGCTTGTCTGGTCCGATTTCTGGATAACAGGAGATACCCAGGGAGAATTCAAAGGATCGCCCGACTGGCCTGTTGAAGGTAATGTCTTTATAAAGAATGTTAAAAGTACTATACTCCGGGTACGCAATCACCCAAGCCTTTTATTGTGGACAGGCGGGAATGAGGGCCATGCCAGAAAAGAGCTTTATGATGCGATGAGAGAGAGTGTTATTAAGCTGGACGGCACAAGACCTTTTATACCAAGCTCATCAGGTTTTGCCAAATTACCCGCAGGATGGCAGGGTTCGTGGCCCGACAACCTGCCTTCAGGAGTTTACAGCGGCGGACCTTATACATGGCAGGATCCGCTGGTCTATTACAGGAAAGCAATAGCCGGTGGAGACTGGGTATTTAAGGATGAGACAGGTTTACCATCACAACCCCCTTATAACATCATGCCAAAAATTATCCCTGACCTGGTATGGGATAAAACAGTGCCGTTCCCCCTTAATAATACATGGGGCTACCATGATGCTGCCACAGGCAACGGGAAATGGAACATGTATTATGATGAGATGATAAAAAGATACGGAGAACCATCGGATATGGAGGATTTCTGTAATAAGATGCAGCTTATGAATGCTGTGGGTTACCAGGGCATTTTTGAAGCCGCAGGACATAAACTAAATGATATAGGAGGAGTTATGTTGTGGAAGCTGAATGCCGCATTCCCGAGCGTAGTATGGCAGGTATACGACTGGTACCTGATGCCCAATGCCGGCTATTATTTTATGCAGAATGCATGTGAACCCGTTCATATACAGCTTAATCCGGTGGATATGATGGTTATGACAATAAATCGTACATATAAACCCGCAGGCGACCTCCTGGCTGTAGCTGACATCTACGGTACCGATTCAAATCCTGTTTATCACAGCGAAAAGGCTGTAAGCATGACAGGCACAGATACCGAAGAGGTGCTGTCGCTTGCCAAAGAACTCTCCGGGGAAAAAGGAGTGAGGTTTGTTGTGCTTAACCTGAAAGACAGGAACGGGAAGGTAGTTTCACATAATGTTTACTGGTTGTCGGCCAGTAAAGACTTTAAGTCTTTAAATGATATGCAGAAAACAAATGTGGAAGCCAAAGTTGTAAAATCGGAAAAGGGAACAGGTGAAAACAGCTGGACTGTCAGGGTGACCAATAACAGTAACAGGCTAGCATTCTTTATAAGACCACAACTGCTACAGGATAATAACGAAGTCCTGCCCAGCTACTGGTCGTCGGGATATTTTACTCTGGCTCCGTCCGAATCGGCAACAGTAACAGTTAGCTGTCCAGTAGTTATGTTGAAGAATAAACCACAGGTAATCCGTATTTCCGGATGGAATGTTGTTGCTGCAAACATACCTCTGAACTAGTGACTGAGCAGATTTAACCGGATAGAATAATTATGAGGGTGCCCTGACATTGAACATGACTTGAGGCACCCTCATAATTTATAATTTCAGCAACAGATACTGCTATTCAGACTGAGGTTCAGATTTTTTATAGTAGTTTATACCTTTAATATCAGTGCCTGAGATTGTATTTGTGAATTCCATTGTAAGCATCCCTGTCAGAGGATCAAGTTTCCATAATTCTTTTGCTACAAGATCCTCCTCTCCATTCTCCCCGTTGAATGTTGTTTTTGATTCCACATTTAATATGCTGTCGCTTTCGGCAAAAAAAGCTTTTGAAGTCCGTGGCATATCATATATAACTATATTGCAGTCGCTGTTGTTCAGTGTAATATTCTCATTAAAAGGATATTCTTCACCAAAGCCGTTTTCATATACCCGGGTTGTGATAAGGGTGTCTCCTTTTACCTTGATCGTAATACCTGATAGAAAAAGCTGGTTGTCGGGAATAATTGTTTTCTCCCTGTCCAGTTTCCATTCACCGGAAAAGTCGGAACGTTGTGCATGGGATGCAAAGGAGATGGTCATGAAGAGAAAGACCATCAGGCTGAAGGCAGATTTTGTTTTCATAGGGAATTTTACTTTTTTTAGTGTTACCTCTAATAAGCTGATTTATAGTAAAGGTAAACAAAAACTAAAATAGAAAATACCCTTCTAAAAATATTTTCTGAATTTATCACCGATTTTGAAATATGTATACCTTCCGGCATCGGCCCCGGCAATATGGACAGATTCCCCGTCTGTTTCAAAAGTGCTTTGTTCCCCGGCTATCTGGGAAAAATATACATCATTTCTTTTCCCGTCCTCATCTCTTAAAATAACATGAGCCAGGTTTGGGTGGATCTCCGATACCAGGGGAGCATTACACAGCGGGCAGTAATGTTCCAGGTATTCCCCTGTCTGTATTTCAAATGAAGGGTGCTTGATGCTTATATAATTCCCTATCTGAGGACTAAGTAAAAGTAATCCGGTCTGTTTACGGTGGTTCTTTACGGTAAAGATTATATTGTCTCCCACCCGTATATCACCGCCACATTTCGGACATAAAAAGTCATACATATCTGCCTCCTTTTCTGAATACAAGAATTAAACAAATCTGGATATGTTTTTGTTGAATAAAAATCACTTAAAAAAAAGCTCTTAAAGCTTACATAAACTGCAGGTCATCCAAGTTTTTCACGCGTATCCTCAAGTGCCGAATCAGTGCCGAAAATATTAAGTATATCACCTGGTCTCAGATAAGTCTCACCATGTGGTATAAAGAGCGTTGTACCTCTCTTGACCATTATTAGTATCGCATCCTTATGAAAAGGTATTTCCTTAACTTTTCTTTTACCTAATTCATCGTTAAGAACAGGTATTTCTTCAACCCGGAACTGCTCGTATGTTTCTACCAGGGCATGGTAGGTTGTGGGTCTTACAATAAGGGTCTCTATGGTGGCAGCCATTACCCGTCTGATGTCTATGGTCTCGACATTAAGTCTTTTTAACTGTTGCTCCACACCTCTTCCATTGGCCATGGAGATGATCTTCTCATGGTTGAACCTTTTTCTCAGTATATCACATATCTGAATATTGCGTTCTTCCGATCCTGTTTCAACAACTACATAACTTTCAGGGGTCAGTCCTACATTGATATAGGTTGAGGCCTCAATTCCGTCGGCGAAGTATGCCCTTAAGCCCTTAGACAGAAGGTCTTTGTATCTTGTTTTGTTTGTTTCTATTATCAGTGCAGTTTTCCCATGAACCTTCAGACGCCTGGCGAGCAGTACTCCCTTGCTGCTGCCTCCCACTATTATGGTCTGACCTGCCGGCATGGCTGCCTGCCTGTTTATGGAATTAAAGAGTATAGGACCCAGGAAACAGGTCGCAATAGCCATAATAATGAAACTTGCATTGATGCCAGGTGTTATGACTCCCATTTCCAGACCTATGGCCGATGCGGCAATAATAAGGCTTAGCCTTGACGAAAGAAGAAATCCTGCCGATGTGGCCTTTCTTTTGCCAAACTGTTTTACAAAGAGAAATGCAGGGATTATTTTTATCGTAAACATCAGAATAAGAAGTATACTTAAAAATGGGATAAGTGTAAGTTCAAATTCACTCAGGGAACTGGGATCAAATTTTACCCCGACCATTATAAAGAAGATAGGAATAAAGAAGCCATAACCCATTCCATCAAGTTTTATCAGAAGTAAAGATCTCTCCTTATGCTGGAATAGAGATAGGAGGATCCCAGCCAGGAATGCGCCTAAAAGGATGACCTCAGCACTTATATACTGGCTGATAACTACAAATATCAGTAACATAAAAATGGTGCCCCTTATGCTTAGCTGTGATGCAGCATGAGAAAGTTGAAAAGTTATCTTTTTTAATAGATTCCAGTTTCTCAACCTGTTTCCCAACCTGTAAAGAAGGTAAAACAGTGCAAACAGCAGAAGAA
>DATFLA010000492.1:0-5778 GCA_035268305.1 Bacteroidales bacterium
ATCACTTTCAACAAGCAGTCCGACTCCGCTGTTAATATTGAAAGGGGATACAGGTGCGCTGATATTAAAAATTGTGGTTGCCGGAGCGCCCTTGAAGCCAACCCATTGCTGGCGTGTCAGTGCAGTGGCACATATCATACCTGATGTTCCGGCATTACCCGGATTATAAGTCAGTGTATTAAACATATAATGACTTGTAACAGGATCCTGCTGGGAAAACCCGGGAGGTATGGATAAGAATAGTAAAAGAAATGCAACATTGAACTTTTTCATTTCTTTAAATCATGGCTTTTTGCACAATTATTGACCAAGTAAAATAAATAAAATTATAAATCGCAAGCAAATATACCTGAATTTATTTAAATTGATAGTCCGCAATTTTTACAAAGGTGCGGATATTTTACACTAATGTAATTACTGGTTTTTAAAACGAAAGGAATCCTGAGGATATGGAGTGAAAATATTTAGGAAAATTGATTATTTCAGTTTTTCAACGGCTCTGACCCACCTCTCGGGTATCTCGTTTCGGTTAGCCTTGAGATAATCTTCATGTGAGCAGGCTACATAATAAGAGTTTTCCTTGTCAGCCGGCAACTCTATCCACCACCTGTCTGTCAGGTTGCTTTTAACGAAGATAAGGTCTTCGTCAAGGTCGGTTATCCTGACATGGTATCTTATGAAACGGCCTGAATTACCAAGACTTAGCACAGGAGTTTCATACTGTTTCTGTGCAAATCCTTCGAGGAAGAACCATATTATCTGGGCTGCCAGGCCTGCTGTCTGGTTTCTTATGTCGAACTCAGGATTGACATCAAAGAGTCCGAACACCTTTAATTTATCTGAAATACCCGCATATCTTGCGAGAAGGCATATCTCCTCGCCGTAAAAACCGTTTGGCGACGGACTTATGGTTCCGGGAGCATCAGACTGGCGTACAGATGAAATATCTATTACTGCTACATCCGAATCTCTCAGCAGGGGTTCCATGAAATGAATAGACTGCCTTACATCTCCGATCCTTACAAGCTCCGATTTCTGCCTTATAAACCTGTTAATAACCTGCTGGTCATTCAGATATGTCTGGTATCCGATGTTGATATACTGGTCGAGCCGGCTTTTGTGATTTTGTTTGATTGTTCTGAGCCAGTTAAATGAATCGGCTTCTTTTTTCTCATTATTATAATCTATTCTCGGATCTATAGCTGTAAGGCAATAGCTGTCATTATTATCCGACATTGCTTTGTCTATGGCCGGGATAAGTGCACTGCTGCCGCCAATGATAACCGGAAATACATTTTCTTTAAGAAGCTGTGATAATATATCTGTAAGTCCTGCAATTGTATCGTTAAATGTGATGCCCTGTTTCATATTACCGCAATCGAGTACCTTTAGTTTACCCGGGACCCTGGCGAGCCTGTAAAGCTGGCTTCGTATCATATCAGGACCTTTAGCAGACCCTGCATCAGGGGAGTTCCGTCCTTCGGGGACTCCCAGAATGGCGATCCTGTACTTACCCGGATCTTTAAGCGGATTGTTCTCAGTATGGATTGTGATATTATGGGGAAATCCGGCCTGGGCTGTCATGAGCTCAAATCCGGGTCCCTCAATGCTCACAGGGTTGAAATAATCATTCAGGTCTAACATGGCTGATATCAGGAAGTCTTTTTGGTTTTATCACTCTTTTCGATAATACTTATACAGTCTTCTTTTGTGAGTTTTTCAGCATCTGTTCCTTTGGGAAGCCTGTAATTCTTTTTATCCTTTGCAAGATAAGGGCCATATCTCCCGTTAAGAACCCTGATGTCTCCGAAATCATTTATAACTTTCTTCCTGTCATTCTCATTCTTTTCACGAATGATTTCCACAGCCCTGCCCATATCTATTGTATAAGGATCATCAACGTCCTTTCTGAGAGAATAGAATTTGCTTTTATATCTTACATATGGTCCGAAACGTCCGGTTCCGACAATAACCTCACCACCTTCAAAATCACCCAGCGACCTGGGAAGACGGAAAAGGTTAAGAGCTTCCTCAAGAGTTATTGTTTCTATCAGCTGGTTTTTGTTGAGACTTGCAAAACGCGGTTTCTCATCGTTTCCTGATTCGCCTATCTGGGCAACAGGACCAAACCTGCCCATCCTTACAGTAACAGGTTCCCCTGTTTCGGGATGGTTCCCGAGCAGCCTTGTCCCTGTCTTCCTTTCCCTTTTCTCAAGAGTATTTGTAACTGTATTGTTAAACGGAGTATAGAATTTAGAGATCATGTTTGTCCATCTTAACTTGCCGAGTGCTATCTCATCAAACTGTTCCTCGATCTCTGCCGTAAAATGATAATCTAGTATCTCCGAAAAATTTTCAAGGAGAAAATCATTTACTATCATGCCTATATCCTGAGGAAAAAGCTTTGATTTTTCTTTACCGGCGACCTCTGTCTTAGCCGTGGACGATATTTTTCCCATGCTGAGGGTCAGTATCTTTATCTGTCTTTTCTCACCGGGCCTGTCTTCACGCGACACATATCCCCTGTTCTGTATTGTGGATATTGTAGGCGCATATGTTGAAGGGCGACCTATGCCCAGTTCCTCCAGTTTCTTAACGAGGCTGGCTTCCGTGTATCTGGGTGGCGGCGTTGTATATTTCTGTGTTGCAGTAAGGTTGTCATATGTCAGCGGCATACCGGTCTTAACCGGGGGAATCACATATCTTTCCTCATCACCATTATCCTGGTCGGTTGATTCGGTATAGACTTTGAGGAACCCGTCGAACTTGACCACCTCTCCGGTAGTCTGGAAAGTCACCGGTGAGTTGTTCATATCAATCGATATTGTTGTCCTCTCAATCAGGGCTTCAGCCATCTGTGAGGCTATAGTGCGTTTCCAGATCAGTTCATAGAGTTTTTTCTCGTTCTGGTTGCCTGTTGTTGTTGGATGATCGGGATAAGCAGGCCTGATTGCTTCATGAGCTTCCTGAGCTCCTTTTGATTTTGTCCGGAACTGCCTGGTTCTTGAATATTTCTCACCATATTCGGAGATTATTATCTCCCTCGATTTGGCAAGTGCAAGTTTTGAGAGGTTTGTGGAGTCGGTCCTCATATATGTTATCTTTCCTGCCTCGTAAAGCTTCTGTGCCACAGCCATTGTCTGTGCTACAGAGAACCCCAGCTTCCTGTAAGCTTCCTGCTGTAATGTGGAGGTTGTAAAGGGAGGAGCCGGCGACCTTGTACCGGGCTTTACTGTAATATTGCCGATTGAAAAATCCGAAGCACTGCAGAGCTCAAGGAACTTTAATGCTTCTTTTTCATCAGGAAACCGTTTTGAGGCTTCCGCTCTCAGTATGGCATTCTCACCGTCGGAAGTATTGAGACCGAATACGGCTGTCACCCTGAATGAGGATTCAGGGTTAAATGCTATGATCTCCCTTTCTCTTTCAACAAGGAGCCTGACGGCAACAGACTGGACCCTTCCTGCTGACAGGGAAGGCTGTACTTTTTTCCATAAAACGGGCGATATCCCGAAGCCAACCAGCCTGTCAAGAATACGGCGTGCCTGCTGTGAATTTACAAGGTTCATATCAACCTGCCTGGGATTTTTAATAGCAGTTGATATGGCATCTTTTGTTATCTCATGAAATACTATTCTTTTTGTTGTCTCAAGGTCAAGATCGAGCACTTTCAGCAGATGCCATGCTATTGCTTCCCCTTCACGGTCCTCATCGGAGGCTATCCAGATGGTCTTTGAAGCTGATGCGGCTTTACGCAGCTCGGCTACTACCTTTGATTTCTCTTTAGGTATTTCATATTTGGGTGCAAAATCGTGTTCGATATCTATTCCCAGATTTTTTTTCGATAAATCCCTTATATGTCCGAAGCTCGATACAACACGGAAATCTTTTCCCAGGAACTTCTCAATAGTTTTAGCTTTAGCCGGAGACTCAACAATAACAAGATTTTCGTTCATTAAAGCAGATGTTTGTTCTTTTAACGCGACAAAGTAAATCAATTAGGTACCAAACTTCAAAATAAACCGTTAAGATTCTTTAATTATTACTATTTTTGGACGAAATTTTAAATTAAATGAAAGACAATAAAGACAACAAAAAATATCTTATTTGGTTCTGGTCTTTGTTCAGTTTGCCATTCGTTTTTTTTATTACTCTGTTCATACTGATATCGAAGGAAAAGCTCGGTCCTATGCCGTCATTCCGGGAACTTGAGAATCCTCAGTATTACCTTGCCTCTGAGGTCTATTCCGAGGATGGGGTTCTGCTGGGAAAGATAAGTATTGAAAACAGGACATGGACAGATTTCAGGGATATTTCGCCTTACGTTATAGAAGCTCTTATATCTACCGAGGATGTCAGGTTTTACAGGCATTCGGGTATTGATCTGCGCGGACTGGCCCGTACCGGTATAAGGACAATACTACTGGGACAGAGTACCGGCGGTGGAAGTACAATAACACAGCAGTTGGCCAAGCAGCTGTATCCCCGCGATACCGCAAGGAACTCTCCCTTAATGAGGGTTATCAGGCTCGGTCTCTCCAAGTTCAAGGAATGGGAGACTGCTGTTAAGCTTGAAAGAGCTTATACAAAGAATGAGATATTAGCGATGTATCTCAATAAATTTGATTTTCTTTATAATGCCGTCGGAATACAGACAGCTGCGCGGGTATATTTCAATACTACTCCCGATTCACTTAATGTCCAACAGGCTGCGGTCCTTGTCGGGATGCTTAAAAACTCAATACGCTATAATCCTGTAAGAGACACTGCCCTTATGCTTAAGAGGCGAAATGTAGTACTCTCCCAGATGGAAAAATACGGTTACCTGAAATCGTCTGTTGCGGATTCTGTGAAGCAGCTGCCTCTAGGTACCGATTTTCATCTTCAAAACCACAACTCGGGGCTGGCTACATACTTCAGGGAATATATAAGGTATATAATGGGGAGGCCTGAACCCAACAGGGAAAAGTATGTCCAGCAATCATCATACGACGATGCATTGTGGGACTGGCAGAATGATCCTCTGTACGGCTGGTGTAACAAGAATAAAAAACCCGACGGGTCCGATTATGATCTTTACCGTGACGGACTGAAGATATATACAACTATAAATTCCCGTATGCAGACCTATGCCGAAGAGGCGCTTACGGAACATCTCTCGCAGGAACTTCAGCCCGACTTTTATAAAAGAGCGAAACATTTCAGGAATCCTCCCTATTCGAACGATATAACCAAGCAGCAGGTTGATGAACTGCTTATGGCCTCTCTGAAACAGAGCGACAGGTATTATGTTATGAGGGCAAGAGGCATTTCGATGGATTCCATTATGCTCGCTTTCAACACAAAGGTTAAGATGAGGGTATTTTCCTGGAAAGGAGAGATAGACACTGTTATGACACCTCTTGATTCGATAAGATATTACAAGTATTTTATACGTTCTGCATTTATGGTTGAGGACCCGCATAACGGGCATGTAAAGGCTTATGTGGGTGGACCGAATTTTAAATATTTTAAATGGGACGGTGTGACTCAGCAGAAAAGACAGATAGGAAGTACAATTAAACCCTTCCTTTACACACTTGCCATGCAAAATGGTTATTCACCCTGTTATGAAGTTGAAAATATTCCACGGTCCTTCTTTCTTCCCGGCGATTCTGTACCATATACTCCCCGCAGCTCCGGTCCAAGGGAATACCATGGAAAGATGGTTACCCTTGCATGGGGGCTGGCACAATCGGAGAATTATATCTCGGCCTGGCTGATGCAACAGTTCAAGCC